>JABMOJ010000003.1 GCA_013204195.1 SAR86 cluster bacterium | reverse complement strand
GGGCGTACCCGCGTTCAACCTGGCCACGTCGATAAATCTGATCATTGCCCAGCGCTTGGCCCGAAAGTTATGCGACTGTAAAAAGAAAATCGAAGTCCCTAGAAATGCCCTACTTGAAAAGGGCTTCACCGAAGCCGACCTCGACGAGGGTTTCGATATCTACGGTCCTGTGGGCTGCGCCAAATGTTCCGGAGGCTATAAGGGCCGAGTCGGGATCTACGAGGTGGTGAAGATCACACCGCGGATTTCCAAGATCATCATGGAAGATGGCAACTCGATTGAGATTGCAGACGTGTGTAAGGAGGAGGGTTTCAACAATATATTCCAGTCGGCGCTGATTAAGGTCAAAAATGGGCTCACGAGCCTTGAAGAGGTGGACCGGGTTACCTCCGGCCACTAGCACCCTGAAGGAATGATCATGGCTACAGCCAGCTCTATATTTGCCTGGGAAGGAAAAGACAAGTCGGGTCGCAAAACCAAGGGCGAGATCACCAGCGCCAGCGCGACCATCGCCAAGAACGAATTGCGTAAGCAGGGCATCACTGCCACTAAAGTCTCGAAAAAAGGCGGTGGCTTAGCGGGTCTGCTGAATGCCGGCAAGAAGGTGACGCCTGGCGATATTGCCTTGTTCACTCGCCAACTGGCCACCATGATGAAAGCCGGTGTGCCATTGGTACAGTCATTTGAGATTGTCGCCGATGGCATGGACAATCCTTCCATGCGTACCTTGATCCTTAAGATTCGAGATGACATCTCGTCGGGCAATTCTTTCGCCCACGCCATTCGCGCGAACCCTGAACATTTCGATGACCTGTTCTGCAACCTGATCGATGCCGGTAAACAGTCAGGCGCATTGGAAACCATGCTCGACCGCTTGGCAGAATATAAGGAAAAAACCGAGGCACTGAAGGCCAAAATCAAAAGCGCGATGAATTACCCCATCGCGGTTCTGGTGGTCGCCTCTATCGTCTCTGGCATTCTGCTGATCAAGGTAGTGCCGCAGTTCGAAGAAATCTTCCAGGGTTTCGGCGCAGAACTGCCGGAGTTCACGCAAATGGTGGTGGATATGTCGCGCTGGATGCAGGATTGGTGGTTTATCGTGGTGGCGATTATCGCCGCATTGGTTGTGGCTTATAAACAGGCCCTCAAGCGTTCGAAGAAATTTCGCGACGCCCAGGAACGGGTCTCGCTGAAGATGCCCGTCATTGGTGACATTCTCGACAAATCTTGTATTGCTCGATTTGCCCGTACACTCTCAACCACATTTGCCGCCGGTGTGCCCTTGGTCGACGCCCTCGAATCCGTGGCCGGCGCTGCTGGCAACGTCGTCTATTATAACGCCATCAAAAAGGTCAAAGTGGATGTCTCCAGCGGCATTCAACTCAACTATGCCATGAAGCAAACCGAGGTATTTCCCAATATGGTGATCCAGATGGTGGCGATTGGCGAAGAATCTGGCGCTCTGGACGGCATGCTCGACAAAGCCGCAACCTACTATGAGGAGATGGTTGATAACGCCGTTGATGGCCTCACCAGCCTGATGGAGCCAATTATTATGTCATTCCTTGGGGTGGTGATTGGTGGACTGATTATCGCCATGTACCTGCCGATCTTTAAGATGGGCGATGCCATCAGTGGCGGTGGCTGATCATTAGGGTAGCCAACAACCCGGCTCAGCTGTCAGAATGACAGACTATTTAATTCTGCTAGAGGCCGAGTTTCCGTTGTTTATATTGATATGCAGCTTGATATTGGGCCTGCTGGTGGGCAGCTTCCTGAATGTCGTTATTCATCGCTTACCTATTATGTTGCAGCGTGAGTGGCAGCAGCAGGCGAACGATATTCTTGGCAATCCTGAAGAAGCGGCGGCGCCAGCCTATAACCTGGTCGTACCCAACTCCCGCTGTCCGCGTTGCGAACATAACATCAGGCCCTGGGAAAATATTCCGCTCCTAAGCTACGCCCTGCTACGCGGTAAGTGCTCCGCTTGCCAGAACCCCATCAGTGCCCGCTATCCGTTGGTGGAGCTTCTGACTGGTGTTCTGACACTCTTGGTTGTCTACACCTTTGGTGTGACGTTAGCGGGCCTGGCCGCCTGTTGCTTAACCTGGGCGCTGGTGGCCTTGTCACTCATCGACTACGACCATCAACTACTACCCGACGACATCACCCTGCCGTTTCTATGGCTGGGCCTGATCCTCAATTCATTCGGCTTGTTTACCCATCTTGCTACGGCCGTCTGGGGCGCAGTGGCGGGTTATTTGGTTTTCTGGTGCATTTACCAGGCCTTCAAATTAATCACCGGCCGGGAAGGCATGGGCTATGGCGACTTCAAATTATTGGCGATGCTGGGCGCCTGGATGGGCTGGCAAAGTCTGCCATTGATCATTATCCTGTCGTCTTTTGCCGGCGCATTGATTGGCGGCACCTTGATCCTGTTCGGCCGCGACAAAGCAAAGCCCATTCCCTTCGGGCCTTATTTGGCTATTGCTGGTTGGATAGCATTGATATGGGGCGATGCCCTGACCGCAAGTTACCTGCAATTCGTGGCGATATAAGTTTATGGGGCATTTTGTTTTAGGGTTAACCGGCGGTATTGGTAGCGGCAAGTCCGCGGTATCTGACCACTTTCAGTCCTTGGGCATTACCATTGCCGACGCTGATATCGCGGCGCGTCAGGTGGTAGAACCGGGCACTGAGCCCCTGCGACGAATCGCAGAACACTTTGGCGATGAGATATTACTCGCCGACGGCAGTCTGGATCGCGCGCGCCTTCGCGGCATTATTTTTACTGAGGCTGAACAACGGCGATGGCTGGAATCGGTGACCGTCCCGGCTATCATGCAGTTACTCGAGACAACGCTGCGACACAGCACCTCACCCTATTCGATCTTGATGCTTTCCAGCGGCCGAGGCCAACATCCCTTGATCGACCGCCATCTGGTGGTGGATGTGACTCCGCAGACACAGCTCGCACGGGTGATGGCTCGAGACCAAAACGATCTGGCGCAAGTGCAGGCCATCATGGCCACCCAACCCAGCCGCGAGACGCGCCTGGATTATGCAGATGATGTCATCCAAAACGAAGGTAGCCTGGCGGATCTGAACAACGCCGTGGCGGCATTACATATCAAGTATCTGGAACTCAGCGGAGAATCTTATGGGCGCCCTTAAAGTTGCATGTCCAACTTGTCAGCAGGCAGTGATGTGGGTTGACGAGAATATCTATCGACCGTTTTGCAGTGAACGCTGCCAACTGATCGACTTGGGTGAATGGGCCAGCGGCAATCGGTTTATTCCCACTGACCCCGAACACGATGACATCACCGCCGCCGACCTAGACCAAGACTAGGCGTCCCCGACTAAATTCGTGCCTTTGCGCCACAGGCGCAAAACACGAATGCCGACAGGCGTTTCGCCATGCGAAACACCGAGAGGCAAATTTCAGCCAACGAGGTTTCCACAAAAAAACTAGAACACTAGCCGTATTGCGCCACAGGCGCAAAACACGAATGCCGACAGGCGTTTCGCCATGCGAAACACCGAGAGGCAAACCCCTTAACTACGATAATCCGCATTAATCCGCACATACTCTTGGGAAAGATCGCAGGTCCATACCGTTTCGCTATGCTCGCCCGCATTGAGATCAATGGTAATGGTAATTTCCTCTTCGGCCATCACCGCCGCACCCTGGGCCTCGGTATAGGTCGCTTGTTTTTGTCCAGCAGACATCAATTGCGTATCGCCTAGGTAGATATCGAGCTTGTTAATATCCAGGTCAACGCCGGCTTTACCCACCGCCATCACGATTCGCCCCCAATTAGCATCACTGGCGTGTATCGCTGTCTTCATCAACGGCGAGTTAGCAATGGCATAGGCGACGTCCAGACAGTCTGCACTTGAAGCTCCGTTATTGACCACCACCGCAACAAACTTGGTGGCGCCTTCCGCGTCCCGAATGATACCTTGAGCCAGCTCTAGGCAAACCTCATCAAGCAAACCCTGAAAAATGCTCAGTGCTACCGGATCCTCATCTACATTGACGCCAGACAAACCGGTGGCCGTCAGCATGCTTGAATCATTGGTGGAAGTATCGCTATCAACCGTAATGCGATTAAACGACTGGTTTACCGCCAGACCTAAACATTGTTGGAGCGTCGTAGTGGACGCGCCGATATCGGTCGCGACATAGCTCAACATCGTGGCCATATTCGGTTGTATCATCCCGGCGCCCTTCGTAATACCGGTGATTGTGACAATCTTGCCCTGGATTTCCACCTGCCGCGTCGCTATCTTCGGTCGAGTATCGGTGGTCATAATACCTTTTGCAGCCAACAACCAATGCTCTGAGTCGAGTTGCGCGACGATACGTTCAAGGCCTGAAACAATCTTGCCTACCGGTAATCGTTCACCAATAACGCCAGTGGAAAAAGGCAAAACAGCGGCTTCCGGCACACCAGTCAAACTTGCTAGCGCCTTGCAACACGCCAAGGCGTCCATCAGTCCGGCATCGCCGACGCCGGCATTAGCATTACCACTATTAATCAAAAAATACCGAGGCGAGCTCGCCTGCAAATGCCGCTTACCCACGATCACCGGCGCTGCTGCAAACAAATTACGCGTAAACATACCCACTGTGTGGCTGCCTTCAGCAAACTCAAGAAGCACAAGATCGTCTTTATCGCGCTTGATTCCACAGCAAATACTGGCGAGACGCACGCCCGCAACGGAATTGAATTCCGTATTATTGTTTCCGACTGGCATAGCAACTTCCTGCTGAGGTTATCCCTTAGGGTTTTATATGATCCTTACGACTAATTCAGAACGCCATGACAAGACTTGTATTTTTTACCTGACCCACAGGGACACGGCTCGTTTCGACCGACTTTTCTCTCGCGCCGAGTAAAGGGCGTCTGGGGCTCTTCTGGACTCGCGACTTCCTCGACCGCACCCAAGGCACTGCTACTTTCTTTCTGAAAGTTCAGCGTGTTTTTTGCTTCCTCCTCACGACGCCGATTCTCCATTGCGGCGACATCATCGGCCGGCTGAAAATCAACTCGGGCGAGAAATCGAATGACTTCAAGTTTGACGTTATGTAACAGCTCTTCAAACAACCCAAAGGCTTCACGCTTATACTCTTGCTTAGGTTGCTTCTGAGCATAAGCACGTAAATGGATACCCTGGCGCAAGTAATCCATAGACGCGAGATGTTCTTTCCACAAGGTGTCAAGTATCTGCAGCATGATCTGCTTCTCGAACAAGCGAATGTCTGGGCCTACTGCATCTTCTTTTAGTCGATAATTCTCTCGAACCGCGGATACGATTTTCGCTCGCAAAGACTCTTCATGCAGGTTGTCGTCTTCGTCCAACCACTGCTTCACGACCAGCTTAATGTTGAACTCAGTTTGTAGCGATTGCTCAAGACCGAGCACATCCCATTGCTCCTCAAGGCTTTGTGGTGGCACATAGCCATCGACAACCTCGTTAACAACATCATCCCACAGGGCATTGATCGTCTCAGACACATCCACAGCAGCCATCAGCTCGTTACGCTGGGCGTAGATCATCTGCCGTTGATCGTTAGCCACATCATCATATTCGAGTAATTGCTTACGCATATCGAAGTTTCGACCTTCGACTTTCCGCTGGGCTTTTTCAATGGCGTTATTCACCTTCCGATGCTCTATAGCCTCGCCCTTCTCCATGCCAATTGACTGCATCAGACTCTTCACCCGTGGCGGAGCAAAGATGCGCATCAAATTATCATCCATAGACAGATAAAATTGCGACATGCCAGGGTCACCCTGTCGACCCGCTCGGCCTCGAAGCTGATTATCGATCCGCCGACTCTCGTGCCGCTCTGAACCTATCACATGTAAACCGCCAGCCGTGATCACATCAGCATGGCGCTGCTGCCATTGCTCTTTGACCGTTGCGATTTTCTCTGGCGTCGGATTTTTCAGCTCCGCAACCTCAGATTCCCAATTACCGCCAAGGATAATATCAGTACCTCGGCCCGCCATATTCGTCGCAATCGTCACCGTCCCTGGCCGACCAGCCTGAGCGATAATCTCGGCCTCCTGTTCATGGAACTTTGCGTTCAGGACACTGTGCTTGATCTTCCGCTTATTCAACAAACCGGACAATAATTCAGAAGATTCAATCGATGCAGTACCCACCAGAACAGGCGCCTGCTTAGAGGCTAGCGCCTCAATTTCATCGACGATAGCATCAAATTTTTCTTCCATAGTGAGAAAAATCAGGTCATTCAAATCACGCCGAATCATAGCTTGATTAGTTGGAATAACGACTACATCTAAGCCGTAGATCTGTCGAAACTCAAACGCTTCGGTATCGGCAGTACCTGTCATGCCGGCCAAATTGTTATACAAGCGGAAATAATTCTGGAAGGTGATGGAAGCCAGCGTTTGGCTTTCATTGGTAATGGTCACATTTTCCTTTGCCTCAATGGCTTGGTGAATACCACCTGACCAACGCCGTCCTGGCATCGAACGACCCGTGTGTTCATCGACAATGACGATTTCATTGTCTTGGACCATGTAGTCCACATCACGATTAAACAGGCAAGCAGCCTTGAGTGCTGACTGCACGTGATGCAATAACGATAGATTTGTAGTGCCATAGAGCGATTCACCCGGCTTTAACAGTCCGCGCTCAACCAACAGTTGTTCAACCTTGAGATGACCCTCTTCGGTTAGCTCAACATCCCGCTGCTTCTCATCGACATAGAAATCACCGGGTGGATTAATTTCGTTCGCAATATCTTCTTCGGTCTTTTCCTGACGAATCAGCTTGGGCACGATCGCTTTCATCGCCTTATACAGCTCCGATGAATTTTCAAGCCCACCGGAAATGATCAGCGGCGTACGCGCCTCATCGATTAAAATCGAGTCCACTTCGTCCACAATGGCATAATTC
>JABMOJ010000018.1 GCA_013204195.1 SAR86 cluster bacterium | reverse complement strand
CCTCGGCACTGTTGGTTCAACTCGGCCGAATAAAACGTCGCCTCAGTACTATGCAGCCAAAGGCGCACTAGCCAACATGACCGTCAGTCTGGCACAAGAACTAAGCGCCACCGGCATTACTGTTAATCTGGTTTCACCAGGATTGATTCGCACCGCCGAAGTTGAAGAGACCTACCTGGCACGGGCCCGCAAGGCGGGCTGGGGCGATACTTTTGACGCCGCAGAGACGATGATCGTCAAACACTTTGCGCCCAACCCAGTCGGGCGCATCGCGACCCGCCAGGAAGTTGCCGATATCGTGGTGTTTCTCTGCAGCCAGAATGCCAGCTTCGTCAACGGCCAAAATATTCGGGTTGATGGCGGCGCACTTGGCATCGTATAAGCGTTTTCATTTCGGCAGATATCATTGAATCGGAGTAGACCGTCATGTTGTGGGTAAAAACGTTCCATATCCTCTTTGTTATGGCTTGGATGGCCGGCCTGTTTTATCTGCCGCGCATACTCGTCCACTATGTTGAGGGCAAGCAGGCCGGGGAAGATGTTCAGCGATTGATTATTATGGGCCAAAAGCTGTTTCGCTTTTCTAGCGTCATGGCGCTACTCGCGCTCGGACTGGGAACCTGGCTGTGGTTGGGCTTCGGATTTTCCGGCAACTGGCTGGTGGCAAAATTAGGTTTTGTTGTGTTGCTATTGGCGTATCACGGCCAGTCCTTTCGCTACATCAAGCAGATGGCGCTGGGTCAAACCATCAGAACCTCCCTGTTTTTTCGTATCTATAACGAACTCGCACTCTTAATCGTCATCCCGATTTTAATTCTGGTCGTCGTCAAACCCTTCTAAGCCGAATATTTCTCAAACGTGATCGACGGATTTAACTTCGCGGGGCGTACAACCTATAACAAAACCACTTTCTCATTGGAGTTATATTATGTTGTCGATTTCTCGCGCGACCCTAGCCCTCACCTTGGCGCTCTTAACCTTGCCGGCACTTGCCGCAGGCGGCAAACTTCAGAAGCACATGCTGGATAAAATGGACGCCAACAAGGATGGCGTCATCACCCTGGACGAGTTTCAGCCGCGCGGCCAAGATCGGATGACCAAGGCCGACACCGACCATGACGGTGCGATTTCAATGGCAGAAATGAGGGCTCAGCAGAGCGAAAAAATAGCTGAACACCAGGCGCGTATGGCAGAACGCATGGCCGGCATGGAGGAAAAATTCGCGACTATGGATATCGACAAAGACGGTAAAATAACGCCGAATGAAGCCAGACAGGCGGCTTTCAACCGCATGGATATCAACCAGGATGGTCAGCTGTCTGCAGATGAATTACGCCGTCCCGGTAGCAAGAAAGGCCATCGTCGGCACGATGAAGATTATGATGATGCGGTCGAAACAGACATCGAAGATTAACCGATAGCGATCGAGGCGAGGCTGGGTGGCGATTTAATTGGTTGAATTCACGGACAGACAACTGATTGAGCAGATTAGCTGGGGTCAGAAAGATGCCTATCAGCAGCTATTACATCGCCAGCTCCCAGCCGTCAGCCGCTTTGTTCTAAGGATGACCGGGCAAGCTGCAGAGACAGAAGATATTGTTCAGGAGGTGTTTTTGCGGCTCTGGACCCAAGCCGATCGCTTCGACCCCCAACTCGCCGGGGTGTCCACCTGGCTTCACCGAATCGCGCATAACCTTTGCATCGACTATTTTCGCAAACATAACCGGCTGGATTCAAAAGCGCAGCCCACCGACAGCACTGGCGGTATCGAGCCTGATGCCGTCCTTGAAGGCAGCACTCGCCGCCAGGCTGTCACGCTGGCGTTGTCAGCCCTACCTGAACGACAACGCAGCGCCATCATTCTATGCCACTATCAAGAGTTGTCGAATATCGAGGCAGCCATGATACTTGACGTCTCCGTCGATGCCCTCGAGTCATTGCTGGCTCGCGGCCGACGCAAGTTGAGATCAATACTGGAAAACCCCACATGCAGCTGAACAGATTTACTCAAATTGTTGAGGCCTACGGTAGCCAACCACAACATTGGCCACAAGCAGAGCGCCAGGCGGCAAGTCTTTTCGCCGAGCAACAGCCTGAGGCTCAACGCCTACTCGCCCGACACGACGACCTGGACAGACGCCTCAACGCCGCCACCGTGGCACCGCTAAACGGTCTTGAGGCTCGAATTTTTGCTCGCGTCATCGGTTCGTCAACCACCCAATCGGATGTTCAAACAACCAAAAGTAACGGCCTGTTAAGTCATTTTTTGAACTGGCTTATGCCCCCACAAACCCTACCCAGCCTCCTATGGCGGCCAGGTTTGGTCGCAGCTATCCCATTACTGATTGGTCTATTTATCGGGAGTAACCTCAATATTAGCGCTCTTGATGAAAGCGATAGCTGGGACGAGCAGGTTTACCTGCTGGCACTGACGGCTGACACATTGGAGACCTATCCATGACGACGCAAACCAACAATCGTAAACTCCTGTTGATTGCCCTGATCTCATCCCTGGCCATCAATCTGCTATTCATAGGCGCTATCGTTGGGCGGGTTCTTAATGGTCCTCCTGCGGGGCCGTTCCCCAACCATCTCGGTTGGATTGTTCGTGACCTGGATCCAGCCGTGCGTCAGACGCTGGCACCTGAGTTGCAGGCACATGCACAAAAGGTCAGGCCCGTTCGGCAAGAGATGCGCCTCGCTCAGCGCGCATTCCATCAGGCGCTACTGGCAGATCCACTGGACGATGTCGCCCTCGCCGCCGCACTGAACGATCTAGAGCAAACCTCCAGCACCTATCAAGCTTTGATGCACAGTGAAATGTTGAATATTTTCAGAAAGTTGAACCCCGATGAGCGTGCCCGCGCTGCCAAATTTCTGCGACACCAAGATCGACGGCGCAAATCTAAGCATGACAATTCAACGGCAACTCAAGCCAAGCCTTGACGCTTATTGTATACTGGCGGCTATCTAGACCCTGGAATCGCCCTAATGCAAGGTCGAATAGCAGCGTCATTCACCGCCCTCGATAGCGACAGGGCGATAACGACACATCGTGTAGATATCAGCCATGGAATCCGTAAACCGCGCTCTAAAGGCCCTTGTTAATCGCGCTCTGGCCGTCGCGCCAGAAGGTCATTTTTGGCTGCCATTTGACCCCGACTGGCGCTCGCCTTGTGAACTCGATCATCGTCGCGAGGAACAGGGTCCACAGGTTGGCTGGTGCCCGACACCCCAAACAACACCAATGAGTTTCGACGGCCTTGCCAATGCACTCGAGCAAGCCATTCATCCGGATATCTGTGCTTACTTCAGCCAATACTGGAGCGGTAGCCTGCAAACCCAGGCTCATGAGGGGCATGTCAGCCTGATCCAACTTTGGAACCCAGAAGACTTCGATCGTCTGATCGAAAATTTGATCGGTCATAGCCTGGTGAAAAAACGCAGACGTGAAACCTTCACCGTGTTTTTTGCCACCACCGAAGAAGATTCCGAGCTATTCCTCAGTATCGACAATCTCACGGGTCAGGTTTTACTCGAACACCCGGGTAAGCCGCCGCTGCGCACCGTTGCCAATAGCGTCGCCGAATTTCTCGACACGCTGACCCCTGTCGCCTCAATGCCAGGAATCTATTAATGGACCAACTGCTCCTCACACCCATAAATCACGTCGCGGGCGAAATCAGCCTGCCCGGCTCCAAGAGCCTGTCAAATCGCGCACTGTTGCTTTCTGCTCTGGCGACGGGTCAGACCAGACTACACAACCTGTTGCACAGCGATGATACCGAGCGAATGCTCGATGCCCTGCGCCAAATGCAGGTATCTGTTAACGTCAGTAAGGACGGTACCGATTGCACGGTTACCGGCTTGGGGAAATTGTTTACACCACCGAACGGCTCAAAATTTTTGCTGGGGAACGCTGGCACGGCCATACGACCACTGACGAGCATGTTAAGCCTGTGCGAAGGTACATTTATTGTCGATGGTGACGATTACATGCGCGAACGCCCCATCGATCACTTGGTCGACGCCTTGCGTCAATTGGGAGCCGAAGTCCAATACCTTGGCAAACCCGGCTGCCCACCGATTCAACTCACCGGTGGTCGAATTCGTGGCGGCCGTGTCAGTATCAGAGGCGATATTTCCAGCCAATACCTAACCGCTCTGTTGATGAGCTTACCGCTGGCGGACCAGGACAGCATCATTGAGGTCATCGGCGAGCAGGTTTCCAAGCCTTACTTGGATATCACCCTCGGTATCATGGCGCAATATGGCGTCACCGCGAGTCACGAGAACTACCAGGTATTCCATATCAAAGGCCAGCAGCAGTATGTCTCACCGGATAACTACCTAATTGAAGGCGATGCATCCTCGGCCTCATATTTTTTTGCCGCCGCAGCCATCAAAGGCGGCACTGTTCGCGTGAACGGGTTGGGCCGCGATTCAGTCCAGGGTGACATCGCCTTTCTCGATGTCATCGAGCAGATGGGCGCAACAGTAACTCGCCATGAGTCCTGGATTGAGGTCACTCGAGGGGGGCCGCTGCAGGCTATCGATCTGGATCTCAACCATATCCCCGACGCCGCCATGACCGTTGCTATGCTGGCGCTGTTTGCCAATGGCACTAGCAGGATCAGAAACATCTATAACTGGCGGGTCAAGGAGACAGATCGCATGACCGCCATGGCCACTGAACTGGTTAAGCTCGGCGCTGAGATTGAGACCGGCGATGACTATATCGTTATCACGCCGCCAAAGACTATTCTGCCAGCGACCATAGACACCTATGGCGATCATCGCATGGCCATGTGCTTTTCCCTGGCCGCCCTCGGAGATAGCCCGATCACGATTAATGATCCGGGGTGCGTGGCTAAAACTTTCCCGGACTATTTTTCTGTGTTACAGCGAATCACGGGGCGCAAGCCATAACGCCTGGGCGGCGTCAGCCGAACAAGTCTGAACCGCACTCATGGGCCAGCAACCACTGTTTTGCAGGCAAGCCACCGCCGAATCCCGTCAAGCTGCCATCGGCACCGATCACACGATGACAGGGAATCACAATGGGTAGCGGATTCCGTCCGTTTGCCGCCCCCACGGCCCTGACCGCTCGCGGCCGGTGGATGACCTTCGCGATGTCACTGTAGGTGCAGGTCTGGCCGTAGGGGATGTTCTGTAGGGCACCGAGCACGGCGAGCTGAAATTCAGTTCCCGTGGGACGCAGCTCGAGATCAAAGGTCTGCCGTTGGCCGGCGAAATATTCATCCAGCTGCGTCGCGGCGACGCCACAAGCTCCATCGTCGTGCAGCCAATCAGCGGGCAGCGACATTGCCTTTCCCTGCGGCAAGCCAATCAAGTGAAGTCCTGCCT
>JABMOJ010000253.1 GCA_013204195.1 SAR86 cluster bacterium | reverse complement strand
CCTATGGGGCTCGTGGTGCATCCTGGCGCGGGGAAAATGGATGGAACGCTGCTCAATGCGCTCCTTTACCACTACCCTGACCTGGACGGGGTGCCGCGTGCGGGTATCGTCCATCGGCTCGATAAAGATACAACGGGCCTGCTGGTGGTCGCTAAAACACTGGAGAGTCAAAACCAGCTGGTGCAACAGCTACAGGCGCGAACAGTGAAGCGCCTGTATGAGGCGGTGGTCTACGGCGTGTTTGAAGGTCCGGGCAAGGTCAATGCGGCCATTGGCCGGCATACCAGTCAAAGAACGAAAATGGCGGTCAGGCGAGATGGTAAAGAAGCCATCTCCCGGTACCGCGTGCTTCAGCAATTCGGCGAGCATACTCGACTTGAGGTGTCATTGGAGACCGGTCGCACCCACCAGATTCGAGTGCACATGCAGCACATTCGGCATAGCCTGATTGGTGATAACACCTATGGTGGCGGCTACAAAATTCCTCGAAATCGGCAACCGATTTTGCTCGATGCCCTGCAATCCTTCCCTAGGCCGGCGCTGCACGCCCGTGAGTTGAGTCTGCAACACCCGACAACCGGTAAGAATTGTCGCTGGACTGTGGCGTTGCCTGAGGATATGGAAGTGCTGCTCGCGGCGCTTGCCGCGGCTGATATCTGTGACTGAGCCCTGGCTTCGTCCCGACTGGGAGCTGCCTGATACTGTCCAATCGATCGTTACCACGCGTGACGGCGGTGTCAGCGAGGCGCCCTACGGGGCGCTGAATGTCGCGACTCATGTGGCTGACCAGCCTGCACATGTAGCGGAAAACCGCCGTCGATTAGAGACTCTGGCAGAATTGCCGGCCTCCCCTCTATGGCTGCAGCAGGTACATGGCACTCGAGTATTGCTGGCAGATGCAAACAGTGCCAGAGAACAGCAAGCAGATGCAGTTTATACCAGAGATCGGCATTGCGTGTTGACGATTATGACGGCTGACTGTCTGCCGATATTACTGTGCAGCGCCGATGGCGAGGAGATTGCGGCCGTACATGCAGGTTGGCAGGGGCTCGCGGGGAATATCATTAATAAGGCGGTGGCGCGATTTTCTGCAACGAAAATCTCGGCTTGGCTGGGGCCGGCTATCGGGCCGTGTCACTATGAAGTGGATGAGCGAGTCAGATCGCGATTCGATAGTGATTTTGGGTTTGGCCCAGGTAAGGATCGCGGTCATTGGATGCTAGACCTGTTTGCTGTTGCCAGGCGTCAATTGGCCGACGCAGGCGTTGAGTCCATTGCCGGCGGTGGCTGCTGCACCTATTGCGACTCGCGGTTTTATTCCTATCGCCGCGACGGTCAAACTGGGAGGTTTGCGACGCTGATTTGGCGGCGCTGACAGCGCTTCATTAACCGTTACAGTTATCGCGAATCGTCTGGCGGGCAGTTTCAGTTCTTGCGCCTTTTTCCTCTGCGGTAAGCAGGCGATCTTCGCCGTCTTCACCCTTGACCAGTATTTTTGGATAGGTCTCGAGGTTGGTTAGATTCGTTTTGCCGATTTCGCAGTTCGCCCGTTTCTGGGCGGCTATCTGCTCGGCGAGCCGAGCACGATCTTCGGCGATGACTGCACCGGGATCAACTTCGTTGCTGATCACTACCGGCGGTAAGCCGGGTCGCGAACCGCGGCTTGGCAACTGACTTAGCTCGCTGTCAGGCAGGGTCTGGTCGCTGAAACGATTGACCGAGGTAACGTGCTTGGCGGGGTAGTCACGAGGGTTCTGCTGAGCGTAGTTGGTAACGCCGTTGTCATCTACCCAAACATAGTACTCATCTTCGGAATAAGCATTCACTGAGCTGAGCAACAAAAGTATAAAGCAGACTGAGTTCTTCATCTAAGTCCCTATAGTATATGACTTTTTAGATCTTACTCGATGCCAGCGCAAAATTCGACTGTGGCGCTGAGTCAGTTCCAATTTGCAGGTGAGACTCGTTGTGGTCGGGTTGTCCTTGGCGTTAAAGGATTGACAGCATAAGCCGGTTTGATTGAGAATGCCGGGCCTCATAGGCCGATGCAATAGGGGAAAGACGTGGAAATGCTATCTGGCGGAGACATCCTGATGCGATGTCTTCATGAAGAAGGTGTTGATTATGTATTCGGGTATCCTGGCGGTGCCGTATTGCATATCTATGACGCGCTCTTCAGGCAAAAGCGTATACAACACATTCTGGTTCGGCATGAGCAGGCGGCAACCCACATGGCTGACGGCTATGCCCGCAGCACGGGGCGACCAGGCGTTGTGTTGGTGACGTCCGGTCCGGGCGCAACCAATGCGATTACAGGGATTGCGACAGCCTACATGGACTCGATTCCGATGGTGGTAATTTCCGGTCAGGTACAAAGTCACTTGATCGGTACCGACTCATTCCAGGAAACGGACATGATCGGTATCTCGCGGCCTATCGTTAAACACAGCTTTCTCGTGAAAAGTGCGGCTGAAATTCCCTTGGTCGTGAAAAAAGCCTTCTATCTTGCGACCTCAGGTCGCCCAGGCCCAGTGGTTATCGATATACCCAAGGATATCACCAGCCCGACGGAGCTTTTTGAGTACGAGTATCCCCAGGAACTCGTCATGCGCTCATACAGCCCCGCGGTGAAAGGACACACGGGCCAGATCAAGAAGGCCGTGACCATGCTGCTGGAGGCCGAACGCCCGATGATTTATGCCGGGGGTGGTGTTATTCAGGGTGAGGGTTCCAGCGAGCTCATCGCGCTCACGCGATTGTTGGGCTATCCCATTGTTAATACCCTGATGGGACTAGGCGCCTATCCGGGTACGGATCCCCAGTTTTTGGGCATGCTGGGCATGCACGGCACCTATGAAGCGAACATGGCGATGCATAATTGTGATGTCCTTATCGCTGTGGG
>JABMOJ010000252.1 GCA_013204195.1 SAR86 cluster bacterium | reverse complement strand
CGCCAACAGACGTCGGGATGCCAACGAACCGACTTTCACCTCAGATGCATCGGGTTATTTTTCTGTTACTGATGTCGGCTCAGTATGTCCGGCAACAGGCCTGTGTGATGCCCTCGTGGTCGCTCTAGGCGGCAGCGATACCGCTACTGGCCAGGAATTGCCGGGACTGGCTTTGTTTGGCGAGTCTCTGGGCGACGAAGACTTCATTATCAGCCCTGTCTCAACGTTGCTAACCTTGAGCAGCACACCCGCCGCCGTATTAACCGCCTTGGGTTTAAACATTAACCCGGCAGCAATCACCCGCACTGACCCTTGGGAAACAGCCACTGCGGATAATTTAGCGGGGCAAAAACTGTTACGAATCAACCAGCAGTTAGGTTTGTTCATGACCACTACCCTGGCACTGAACCAAAATGTCACCGCTGCTGAGAATACCATCGCGATCGCTAACGCCTTCGACACCGTTATCGCCACTGATGCAGTCATTGACCTGACAGTTTCCGTGACGCTCAACACCCTGCTAGCCACCGCATTGGGCGCATCTGACACCAACATCGACATCGTAGCCAACACAATGGCTGACTTCAACACAGTGATCAGCAGCGGCACCATAGATCCCCGCGGCGCGCAGGCTGCAGCAATACTGACAACCATCCAAGCCGACTTCCTGGAGGGCGTCACACAATTAGCCCAAGGTTCTCTGTCAGCAAGCCAATTTGATGGACGATTCAGCGCCATAACTCTTGTAACAGCAATAGGCTCAGACGTAGGTCTGCCTGACTTGGACGGCGACGGCCGCCCAGACCTCGTCGACGAAGATGATGATGGTGACGGCGTGCCGGACGCCACAGATGCATTTCCACGGAATTCAACGGAGACTATCGATACCGATGGCGATGGCACTGGTGACAATACTGACACCGACGACGATGGTGATGGTGCGCTGGACGTTAACGATGCCTTCCCCCTCGATGCGACAGAAAGTCTTGATACCGACAATGATGGCCAGGGCAATAATACGGATGAAGACGACGACGGTGACGACGTGCCGGACGCCAAAGATGCATTCCCGCTAGATTCAACGGAGACTATCGATACCGATGGTGATGGTACCGGTAACAACACCGATACTGACGACGATGGTGATGGTGTCGACGACAGCAGAGACACGAACCCCCTTGATAGCTCGCTCACGCCGCCGACCGCGGTATTAACATTGGATATTAGCGAGGGATTCAGTCCATTACTGGTTACTGTCAACGCATCCAGCAGCATCGCCGGGTTTGGCGATGATACCATCACAAGCTACACCTGGAATTTTGGTGATGGCGACTCGTCCACAGAAGAAGCGACATCACACATTTATACCCAGGCGGGCAGCTTCGATATTGCCCTGACGCTGACGAACAGCGACGGCTTCGCCCATACTGCGACGCAGACCGTCACTACGAGCCGCTTGAGCAGTCTGCTGGTCATAGAAGGCACTGTCTCTGCCTCCAACTCACTCGCTGTCGATAGCGACGTTAATGACTCAGGCAGCACTCCGGTGACCAATAACACTACTGCCACTGCGCAGTTTGTGACTAACCCGGTCACCATCGGTGGTTTTGCCAATGAAGCGGGCACAGGCCCCAACTTTGATGGTCTCTCGAACCTGAGCGAGTCTGGGGATGAATTTGATTCGTACCGGATCAATGCGCTAGGGGGCGAGGTTATCAACTTGCGAATCGCAACGCGTGGCCAGGGCGACCTTGATCTTTTTTTGTATGACAGTGATGGCCAACTCATCGAGTTTTCTGTGTCAGCCACGGACAACGAATCCATCGCCATACCCGCCGGTGCCGCGACCTATGATATTGTCGTTCAATCGTTTTCTGGGTTCTCTAACTATGTGTTGTCTGTCGGCCAAGACCCGGCGATAGCCAGTCTCTCAATGGCCACCGGGTCAACCTCTGTGTTCATCGGTGATCTGGTCGTCAAGCCGAAAAATGCTCAACAGGCACCTCGCATGCTCGCCCAAGCCAATCGAGTCATCGGCGAGCAAGCCAGTGCACGTGCAAGCACACGCCTTTATCAATTTGGCAACAATATCACGGAGATGCTCGCGCCTCGTATCCGCACGCGAATGCTGCCCGGCATTGCGACACGGGAGCCGACCCTGATCGAGTTGAAATTGGCAACAATTCTCGCTGCGAAGCAGCTCAACCGACAAGACGACGTGGAATACGCCGAACCAAACTATCGGCTCACGGCACAAATAGAACCTAACGATGAATTCTATGAGAGACAATGGCACTATCACAAACTTAACTTGCCTGCCGCCTGGGACCAGTCAACCGGTGCCAATAACGTCAAAATCGCAGTGCTCGATACGGGGGTCGTGGCCAACCACCCAGATTTAGCAGCGCGCCTGTCTGCAGATAGCTACGACTTTATTGCTAACGCCAGTAACGCAGGCGACGGCGACGGGGTCGACAGCGACGCTCGGGATCCCGGCGATGGCCAGGACAATGCGGCCTGCTCAACATCAACTAGCCGCAGTAGCTCCTTCCATGGCACCCATGTCGCGGGCACGATTGGCGCGTCGACCAACAACAATATCGGCACCGCCGGTATCACATGGGCGGGTGACATCATGAACCTTCGCGTCCTGGGGTGCGAAGGCGGCAGCACCTTTGATATCGCACAAGCATTGTTATATGCCGCCGGCGTTGACAACGCGCTTGGCTTAACCCCAACCAAAACTGCCGACGTAGCCAATCTTAGTTTAGGCGGAGGGCCGCCAAACAATGTGATGAATAACGCAGTTCAGGCCGCTCGCGCAGCTGGGCTAATCATCATTGCCGCCGCAGGCAATGACGGCGACTCAACCCTGTCTTATCCTGCTTCCTATGAGGGTGTGGTTTCAGTTGCCGCGACAGACCTTAGCGATCAACGGGCCTATTATTCCCAATTCAATGCCTTTGTTGACATAGCTGCACCTGGTGGCGATACGTCAACGGATGTAGACGGAGACGGGTTTCCTGACGGCGTTTTGAGCACTGTGGCGAGCCGAGAGGGTCGCACACAAATTGACTACAGTTACGGTTTTCAAACCGGCACCTCAATGGCGGCACCTCACGTCGCTGGCATCGTGGCATTAATGAAGTCCGTCAATCCAGCCCTGACACCAGCCTTACTGGATCAACTACTCAGCAGCGGCGCTATCACGGTCGATCTGGGCGCGTCGGGTCGCGATGATGATTTTGGCCACGGTAGAATTGATGCTCTGTTGGCCGTGCAGACAGCTCAGCAAGTAGCCGACGGCACCCTACCCATTACCGACACACCCGCCTTGGGGGTTAGTCCCGGACGCGTCAGTTTTGGTGCGACTATTACCGAACGAAATATTACCCTGTTCAATGCCGGAACCGGCGCCCTTTCCGTTACAGCATTTACGCCATCGTCTTCGCGTATTACCGTGACACCACCATCTGACGCTGCTGGCGTAGGCGCTTATACTCTGACATTAAATCGGGACGGTGCGACCGCCGGTCAATATATGGAAAGCATCAGCATTACCTCCAATGGCGGCAATACTGTGGTGAATGTGCAATATGAAATCCCCAGCATCAACCAACAAGTCGCTGGTTCTGTGGGTGAACTGTACGTTTTTCTCATCGACTGGAACTCGGGCGAATTCACGGTCCAACAATATCAATCTAATGCTGGCCAGTACGAATATCGTTTCACCGGCGTTGAGCCCGGCGTGTACTTTATTATCGCGGGATCCGATCCCGATAACGACGGCTTTGTGGGTGGCTCAGGTGAGGCACTAGGTACCTACCCAAATGAAGATGATCCAGAGCTGATCATCGCTAATAAAAGTTTTGATCAGTTGGACTTTAGCGTCACCTACGCAATTCCCCTAGAGGTAAGCTCAGCAGCGCAAGCAGAATTAACCAAGAAAGGCATGCAACCTGCCTGTCAGCCCTCCGTTGAAAATGGCAATAACTTGCCTTGCGTTCGATTGCTCAGGCCCTAGCCGCTATTCAGGCTTGGGGTCGCAGGCTTGGGGTTGGGGT
>JABMOJ010000251.1 GCA_013204195.1 SAR86 cluster bacterium | reverse complement strand
TTCTCAGCTTTCTTTTTCTCAGCTTTCTTTTTCTAAGCGTTCTTTTTCCCTGCGTGCTTTACTCTGCTGTCGCGAAGCAATCATGATGACTATCACGGCGATGGTAACAGCGACTACGCCGCCAACAGCGGTATTTTCCATATCACTCTCCTGATGGTGTCGCCTACTTTGAGCTTCTAGGGTGTACGGCTTTTACTTTTACAGACAGACATACCTTTGCTGCGAGATAACCGGTACTCAGAGCTCGCTAATTAGGCGCCTAGCACCCGTCACCAAGTCGCTCATCAACGCCTCAATCGTGGTTTCCTGCAATAAACCAATGCCCTGACCAGACCACATTGCCAGGAAATCTGGATTGTTCTGCGCCTGAGCGTGGGCCCTTAATACACCAGAAAGCGAATATTGCAGCGGGTAGGGCAGCATCGGCTCGTCAAGGGCTTCCAGCTCAGTGATATAGCGGTTTCGAATACCACGGGCAGGCTTGCCCGACAAAACACGGGTGACCACCAGCTGATCGGCTTCAGTGCTGAATAGCTGCTGGCGCCAAGCTTCAGTAATCGGGGTTTCACGACAGCCCAAAAAGGCGGTACCCATTTGTACCGCACTGGCGCCCAACGCCAATGCCGCCACGAGACCGCGGGCGTCCATTATGCCACCGGCGGCGATGACGGGCACATTAACCGCATCCTTGATCTGCGGTACTAACGCCAACGTACCGATGAGCGCATCGGAATAGTCGCCCTGAAAAGTGCCTCGGTGCCCACCGGCCTCAGCACCCTGCGCAATAATAGCGTCAACCCCTGCCGCAGCCAGGGTTCTAGCCTCGGCTACGGTGGTCGCACTGCAGATAACTTGGGCGCCGGCTGCATGAATACGCGCAACTGTCGCCTGATCTACCCCGAAGTGAAAGCTGATCACGGGAACTTGTTCTTCGAGCAGCACGGTGAGCTGTTCCATAGCCGGACCAAACAAACCTCGAGGTTCCGGTAATTCCTGCAGGCCCATTTCTCGATGATAGCCTTCGAGGCGATCCCGCAATCCAGGACCGATAACGGCAGGGGTCGCAGGGTGCTCAGTGTCGGCGGCGAACAGGTTCACTTGGAAGGGTAATTCGGTACCGGCCTTGATCTCGCGGACTACCTGCCGCAGCTTGTAGGGCTTCAGCCCGGCAGCACCAAGGCCACCCATACCACCGGCATTGCTCACACGGATCACCATGTCAGCGTTGGTAGCGCCTGCCATCGGCGCTAGTAGCACCGGGTGTTGAATACCGAATTGATCGAGTAACCGTCGGTTTCGCCAGGTCATAGAGCTATATCCTTGTCATTCATGAGTGATGACCAAGACGAGAGTATAACCGATGGATTTGCTCTATACCCGCTAGCGTCGGCCTGCTTTTGGCAAAGCCGGCCGCTGGCGTCAGGCCGTAGCCAAGATTGTCAACGAGGTTTCAATACGACGTGGCACGGGGACAGGTGGCATTGGCATTTGGGTCAATGCCTTCGCCACCTGGTCGGGTAAGCCAAGCATGCGCAATATATGCCTAGTGGTTTCGGATATGGCTGATCGAGCCAGGTTGCCCTTGCGTATTTCTAGGCTCACGTGGCGAAGCATGCCCATGATAAGGCTATGAGTTAGTATTGGGTCATCGACCTTAAAACGCCCCCCTTTGGCACCACGTTGAAGGTCGTGCAACAACTGGTCGGCATTTTGATACAATTGCCGTTGGTCTCTGATCCCGCAAAATTCAATGAGCGCGTGCCAATCCCGATTATCCTCGGCTTGCGTCAGGCAGTATTGCAGAGTCACGGCAAAACTAGTCGCCGGATCTTTTAGTGGTTGGCGAATAACATTCAACGCATCGCTAAATTGATCGTGAATATCCTGCAGAACGGCTTCGAATGCTAACTGTTTGGTTTCAAAGTAATTATAAAAGGTGCCAAGGCCAACCTCCGCCGCTTCTGTTATGTCCTGGATGGTTATTTTTTCACCACCACGGCTTAGTACCTGTTCGTATGTGGACTTAATTAGGGCCTGCCGGGTTTGTTCACGTTTTCGCGAATTATTATTATTATTTAAATTCATCAACCATTTTCCTGCGCCTTGTATCTATCAAGGCATGCTATCCCTACCCAGGGATCCGAGTGAACATCAAGCGCAGCATAAACGTATATACAATGGCAATAATCTGCCCAATCCGCTATTTTGCTAGACCTATCGATTGTCAATTGAGCAGAAAACCATCTCAATGTAAATCAAATCCTTGATATTACCCTCATTGTTGGAG
>JABMOJ010000250.1 GCA_013204195.1 SAR86 cluster bacterium | reverse complement strand
GATATATTCTTGTTCGTTGATAAAATTTTGCATGTTATTTGATCGCGAGAAACGCGGCGAAGTTCAAGCAGCGCAAGGTCATCTGGGCTGAGCTGAAGCCGGCCTCCGCTAAACGATCGAGATGCTCACTTTCGGTATTGGGAATCAGAACATTCTCCAGCGCGGCACGTTTTTGGGCTATCTCAAGATCACTATAACCATGGTATCGCTTAAAGTTGTGATGCAATTCTGTCATGTTCTGTTGCATCTGAGGATCGACGAAGCGAATTTTTTCCGCAAGAATCAAGGCACCTCCCGGCAGCATGTTGCTGGCGATGTGTTTGAGCAAGCTGGTGCGCTGCTCATCTTTGATAAACTGCAGTGTGTAGTTTAGAACCACAACTGACGCATTGCTGATCTCGGTTGTTTGCATAGATTCCTCCCTGATTTCTATGCTGGCCTGGCTATGGTCGCGCGCGACATTCGTGCGGCAACGTTCAACCATGGCACTTGAATTGTCAACGCCGATGACGTGGCAAGTCGCAGGCGAGTGCTGGCGTATTTTTAACGTCGAGGCGCCAAGCGAACAACCCAGGTCATAACAGTTTGAGTGGGGCTGGGCATATTGCTCTGCCAACAAGCCGATCATGTCCAGCATCAACGGATAACCGGGCACGGAGCGATTGATCATGTTTTCGAAAACATCTGCCACCTGACCATCGAAGGTGAATGCCTCGACCCGAGCCTGAGGCTGAGCGTATACCGTGTCTTTATTCATGATGTAGTGCCGTTTAAGAGTAGTACTAGTTTATTGGTGCCAGAAGCGTTGCCCAAATTACGCTGGGTAGAATGTTACGCTAATTTTTACCTGCCGTCAGAAGCAGGCTTGATTTGCAGGCTTAGCGCGATAATATTGTTGGCATGCAGGGAGCCTGGTCATGAGTGTCAGCATTCTCAGAATCAATACGGCGGGTCGGGCCATTGAATGGTTGAGTTGGCAGGCTGCGGTTTGCCTGCATGCGCGGGATCTCGTGAGTTGGACCTACGGCGAGGAAATTATGGCCGTTAAGGGCGGTTATTGTCGGCTGACGGGTCAGCAATCTGCGCTAACGCTAAACAGTATCATCGCTTGTCGAGGTAAGGTGATTGACCCGGGACGCAGCCATCCGCCGCTGACCAACAAAGCCCTGTTTCGCCGCGACCAACATGTTTGCCTGTATTGTGGTCGGTTGTGTATCGACGCTGAGTTGAGCCGAGATCACGTCAAGCCCTTGTCCAGGGGTGGGCTGAATTGCTGGACCAATGTCGTATCCGCCTGCAGACGCTGTAATGCTCGTAAAGGCAATGCTGAGATTGAGACCTTAGGTATTCAACTGCTGGCCTTGCCCTATATGCCGAACCATGCCGAGTATCTAGCCCTGTCGCACAGCGGGCGGATACTGGGCGATCAGATGCTATTTTTGAAGCGTCAGTTTCCCGCACAAAGTCGGCTTTTACCTGAAAATCAGCACGCACTGCGCAATCTACTACAAAACCCACGCTCGCCAAGCCAGTAGTCGGTTGCTACTTAATGATGCCATGTTCGCGAAGCTTCGCCTGCTGTTCAGGGCTGATACCTATCTCGGCTAACAATTCTTGCGTGTGCTCGCCGTGCAATGGCGCGCCATAACGCATTTCGGGCACTGAATGGCTGAAGCGTGCGGCGGGTCGAGTTTGCCGAATGTTGCCGGCGACGGGGTGCTCGGCCTCGAATATTAGGTTGCTGGCTAGAACCTGGGGGTGGTTGATCATATCTTTGCGGGTCAGCACGGGGGCGCAGGGGACGCCAGCGACGTCGAGCACGGTCAGCCAATGCGCTGCCGTATTGCCCATTAAGGCCTCTTGAGTCATATTCAAGCGCGCGTCGGCATTGCGGTCTCGCTGGGCTGGTGAGTTGAAGCGTTCATCGGTTAACCAGTTGGGTTTATCCAGCACCTGACACAGTGCCGTCCACTGTTTGTTGCTCATGGCAGAGACACTGATGTAATCGGTTTGAGTGGCGTAGATCAAATCAATAAAGGTTGCCGCCCGCTGTACACTGATCTCTTTGCCGACAAAGGTTTGGCCGGCCATATCGGAAGACCACAAAAAAGCCACTACCGCATCCAGCATAGAGATTCGGATATGCTGGCCCTCGCCGGTTCTGGCTCGAGACAGCAGCGCGGCACAGATTGCCTGAGCTGTTGTCATGCCCGTGAGCTTGTCAGGTAGGATGGTTCTGATCAGTCTGGGTCGCTCTTCATCAGAGCCGGCCTGAATCGTCGTCAGACCACTGATGGCCTGAATAATGGGGTCATAGACGGGCTTGTGAGACATGGGGCCAGATTCGCCAAAGCCGCTGATCGAGGCGTAGATAATATCGGGTTTGACCTTGCGCACTTCCGCCTCGCCGATGCCCAGGCGCTCAACCACGCCGGGTCGGAAGTTCTGAATAAATACATCGGCGGTGGCCGCCAGCTTTAATAGCACCGACTTACCCTTCTCGGATTTCAGGTCAAGGCTAATCGCGCGCTTGTTGCGATTGTTGTTCAAGAACGTCGCGGTAAACTGCTGTTCGCCGTAGCCGGCACCACGGGCATGATCAGGTGCCGTGACCGACTCGACCTTGATAATATCCGCGCCCTGATCGCCAAGCAGCATGGTGGCGAATGGGCCAGAGATCACTGTGGTGAGGTCCAAAATGCGGTAACCGTGAAGGGGGCCTGGCATACAACATGTCCTGTAGCGATGATGAAGGAAGGGTGGATCGAGTTTACAGGCTCTCTATTTTGATGCAAATGGTCTGAGACGCATCAGCAGAGTGTAGAAATCAATAATAGCTGACATAAAACCGCGACAGGGCTTTGCCAAACGACTCAGAATGAAGGACAATACGCCCCGAGCGCGCCTATAGCTCAGCTGGATAGAGTACCAGGCTTCGAACCTGGGTGTCGGGGGTTCGAATCCCTCTGGGCGCACCAATTTAAAGAACACCGAGGTTCCACTACCTGGGTGTC
>JABMOJ010000249.1 GCA_013204195.1 SAR86 cluster bacterium | reverse complement strand
TCTAGCCCGGTTTAACATCCATTTTATGGTTGCGGATTTAACGCCGGCAGACGCTGCATAGACCGATAAACCTAGGGTTAACGTCTATCTACGAGGCTGAGCATAGGTGAGCCGCCAGAGCGGGTCAAGAGATGCCCGCGGTTTCCTTGAAAAGCAAGGATACAAATCCTATGATCATTCGCGTATTCTGCGCGGTAGCGACAGCGATCTGCGCAGACCCACTGTGTGGGCTGTGTAATTTCAAACCCCTAATTCTAGAACGATGACTCAGCGAAGGCGGCAAACTATGGACTTTTCACTATCGGATGAACAGGTACTGCTTCAGGACAGTGTTCAGCGATTTATACAGAACGATTATTCTTTTGCGCTGAGACAAAAACTCATCGCCAGTGACGCGGGCTTCAGTCAGGAGATATGGCAGCAGTTTGCTGACCTAGGTTGGCTGGCGTTGCCCTTCGCTGAAGAGTGGGGTGGTATTGGCGGCAGTCCCATTGATACCATGATCCTGCTTGAGGCCTTTGGTCGTGGGTTAGTCGTTGAGCCCTACCTTTCCACTGTGGTGTTGGCGGGTAAGTGTCTGGAAATGGGCGGTAGCCGTATCCATAAAGAATCTCTGCTGGCAGAGATTATCGCGGGTCAATGTTTCGGTGCACTGGCGTTTGTTGAACCCCAGGCCAGATTCAATTTGAGCGATGTGACAACGACGGCCACTCAAAGTGGGACCGGGTATGTGCTCAATGGTTTCAAAGGGGTGGTTTTAGGCGGCCCAGCGGCGCAATTCCTCG
Source organism: SAR86 cluster bacterium (assembly GCA_013204195.1). Classification (GTDB taxonomy): domain Bacteria; phylum Pseudomonadota; class Gammaproteobacteria; order Pseudomonadales; family Azotimanducaceae; genus UBA4582. Next base: position 9,065 of record JABMOJ010000249.1, on the reverse strand, counting down.
TAGTGCCTGCCCGTACCAGTGGTGCCCAACGCGATGATCAGGGGATCACTCTGTTTGTTGTGGATGTCGCAAAAGCGGGTGTGCAACGTCGCGATTATGCCACCATTGATGGCGGTCGGGCCTCGGAGTTTCATTTTGAGGGTGTCAGTCTGGATGCCGCAGATGTTCTGGGCTCGGTGGATGCGGGTCTTGAGTTACTCCAAAGCGTGATTGATTACGCCATTCTGGCGATCGGTGCAGAGGCCGTAGGCGCGATGGAAGTTGCGTATAAATCGACCGTTGAATACTGCAAAACTCGCGAGCAATTTGGTCAGCCCATCGGCAAGTTCCAGGTTCTGCAGCACCGAATGGTTGATATGTTTATGGAGCATGAGCAATCGAAGTCTCTGTTGTATATGGCGGCGATGCGCCTTGATGAGGGCTATGACCAAGCAGCTCGTAAAGCGGTATCTGCGCTTAAGGTGCAGGTAGGCAAGAGCGGCCGCTTCGTCGGCGAGAGTGCGATTCAGCTTCACGGCGGAATGGGCATGACCGAAGAAATGAGCATCGGCCATTATTTCAAGCGTCTGACAACCATTGACACGCTGTTTGGTAACGCAGACTTTCACCTGCGGCGCTATTCTCAGGTTCAATAGACTTGGACTGAGCCGTGACAATTCTTTAGTTTGGTCGAATTCGATTCGCTATTGATTAGTATTTGCTGGGCAAAGAGACCAGCGGCAGAGTTGCCGGGAGACTAGATGACAGATTCACCACAATGGTTCTGGGATGCAATTGAGGTGCCTTCGACCGCGCTGAAGCTCGAAGTCGAAGGTTGCGACATTAATTACCTGAGCTGGAGTCCGGTGGGTAAGCCGGGCTTGCTGTTCGTTCACGGCCACAATGCGCACGCGCATTGGTGGGACTTTATCGCCCCGGCCTTCAAGGACGATTATCAGGTTGCCGCGCTGGATTTGTCGGGCATGGGTGACAGTGATCACCGCGATAGCTACTCAGCGGAGATCTATGCGCAGGAAATTCTGGCAGTCGCTGATGCGCTGGCGATGCCAGAGAATACCATTGTGGTGGCCCATAGTTTTGGTGGCATTATGGCGCTGCGGGCCCTGGCTGCGGCGCCAACGCGCTTCAAAGGTCTGGTGCTGGTGGATTCTGGTGTGCGTGATCCGGAAGAGCCACGGGATCCCGATCGAGATATCACTCGGCTAGCTCGACCCAAGGTCTATCCCAGTCGTGAGATCGCTATGTCACGATTTCGGTTACAGCCGCCACAGCAATGTGCCAATCAATATATTGTTGATCATATTGCTCGGCATTCAGTGGAATTTGACGATGACGGCTGGCTTTGGAAATTTGATGGTGAGCTCAATTCAAGGCTCGAGGCACGTGGCTCGGCCATCGACAGTGGCGCTGATTTGCGCGGCATTAGCGCCAAGCTGGCATTGATTTATGGCGAGCAGAGTGAGTCTTTCAGTGCTCGAAGTGCCGCTTATATGCAGTCATTGAATAGTGGTTTGGATGTCTACAGTCTGGCTGACGCCCAGCATCATCTGTTCCTCGATCAACCCCTGGCGTTTATTGACCAGTTGCGAGAAATCTTGAAGGCATGGGAGTAGGGTTCAGGCGCTTGCTCAGCGCTAGCCGCTAGGCATAAATCGTAGACAAAAAAAGGGCTTCAATTGAAGCCCTTTTTTATTGCTTAGCTTTTACTGCTTAGCGCTTGTGGGGTAACCCCAGACTAGCAGGCTTCAAACAAGCCCGCTGCGCCCATACCACCACCGATACACATGCTGACGATGCCGTACTTCTTCTCGCGACGCTTGAGTTCACGCAGCAGATGGCCGGTCAATCGTGAACCTGTCATGCCAAATGGGTGACCAATGGAGATAGAGCCGCCGTTGACGTTATAGATCGACGGATCGATGCCCAGCGCGTCACGGGAATAAAGGCACTGAGAAGCAAACGCCTCGTTGAGTTCTACCAGATCGATATCATTCATGGTCAAGCCACGAGCCTTGAGCAGCTTGGGAATGGCGAATACGGGACCGATACCCATTTCGTCAGGTTCACAACCCGCTACTGTCCAGCCGCGGAAGTAAGCCATTGGCTCCAGACCTAGCTGAGCCGCACGTTCAGCGCTCATGACCAGGGTCATGGAGGCGCCATCAGACAGCTGTGAGGCGTTACCGGCTGTAACACTGCCGTCTTCTTCAAACACAGGCTTGAGTGAGTTCAGGCCTGCCAGGGTAGTTTCGGGACGATTACACTCGTCACGGTCACAAATGCCATCAACGAGTTCAGTTTCCTTGGTTTCCTTATTGATGATTTTGGCCCACTGGGTCTTCATCGGCATGATTTCATCATCAAACAGACCGGCTTTCTGAGCCGCTGCAGTACGCATCTGAGATTCAAAGGAGAATTGATCCTGAGCTTCGCGAGAGACGTTATAACGTCGTGCAACCACTTCAGCGGTGTTACCCATAGCCATGAAGATATGCGGTGAAATGTCCTTGATCGTCGGGTGCGGATTGGATTTTCCTGGAGTCTGACGTGTACCCGAGGAAATCGATTCAACGCCACCGGCAATCATGACTTCGGAGCAACCGCTGGCAATTTGGTTGGCAGCGAAAGCAATAGAATTGAGGCCAGAAGAGCAGGCACGGGAAATGGTGGTGCCAGAGGTGGTCACAGGCAGCTGTGACAGGATCACTGCCAGACGAGCAATATTGCCGCCTTGCTCACCGGTCTGACTTGCCGCGCCAACAATGACGTCTTCAACTTCAGCGGGATCAAGCTTGCCATTACGGGCCAAAAGGGAATCAATACAATGGGCCAACATGTCATCAGGGCGCGTCATATTGAAGGTGCCGCGGAAAGATTTGGCTAACCCGGTTCTTACACTGTCTACTATCACTACGTCGCGCATCATGCCTCCAGTCTTTTAATTCAAGCGTGCATTTTTGGAGCGCCTATTTTGCACCCATATGAAGCGTAGATACAAGGGTTGGTGGAATGTCGGGGTTTGGTGATGGTTGGCCATAAATTCGACCAATTGCCTCGGATTGCGCGCTGACTAACGATTCATAAGCCCTGCAGCCAGTATTTGGCATTAAACAACCGATCTGTGGATTGAAAGTACTAGGCGGATGTCGCACAGTAACGACGTCAGGCCAGAGCTGCGAAAGCGTCTCGGGCCATTTCTTTTCTTACGTTGGAGTGATGCGCATGCCGGCATTTATACTTGCTATCGATCAAGGCACCACCAGTTCCCGAGCCATCATGTTCAACGAGGCCTCTGAGGTCCTTGCAGTCGCTCAGCAGGAATTTCCCCAGCATTTTCCGCAGGATGGTTGGGTCGAGCATGACCCGGAAGATATCTGGTCAAGCACCCTGGCGGTGACGCGACGGGCGATCGCCGAGGCTGGCATCGATGCCGCGCAAGTCACTGCCATTGGTATCACGAATCAACGGGAAACTACGGTGATCTGGGATCGCGTCACGGGCGAGCCCATCTACAACGCCATTGTCTGGCAGGATAGAAGGACGGCTGATTATTGTGAAACCCAACGGGCGGCGGGGCTTGAGAATCTAGTCACTGCCAAAACGGGCCTGTTGCTGGACCCTTACTTTTCAGCGACCAAGGTTAAATGGCTGTTGGATAATGTGGCCGGCGCTCGAGCTCGGGCTGAGCGCGGTGAACTTGCCTTTGGCACCATCGATTCGTTTCTGCTCTGGCGTTTGACCGGGGGTCAGTCCCACAAGACTGATGCGACTAATGCGTCGCGCACCATGTTATTCAACATTCACGATCAAGCCTGGGATGCGGAATTGCTGGCCGAGTTAGATATTCCTGCAGCACTATTGCCACAGGTTGAGGATAGTGCCGCAGATTTCGGGCTGACCCAGACGAGCCTGTTCGGCGCCGCGATTCCCATCGCCGGCATGGCGGGCGATCAGCAAGCGGCTTTGATTGGGCAGTGCTGCTTCGAAGATGGCATGACCAAGAGTACCTATGGCACCGGCTGCTTTGTCATTATGAACACAGGCAGCCTGGCGGTGAAATCCGCCAGCAAATTACTCACAACCGTCGCGTATCGACTCAATGGTCAGGTTACCTATGGGCTTGAAGGCAGTATTTTTGTTGCGGGTGCGGCTGTTCAATGGCTGCGTGACGGCCTTGGCTTGATCAAGCATGCCTCTGAGACTGAAGAGATTGCCGCAGCGCATCCTGATGCAAGGGGTGTCTACCTGGTGCCTGCATTCACAGGACTGGGTGCGCCCTACTGGGATGCCAATGCGCGAGGTGCGATTTTCGGCTTGACCCGAGATACGGGAATTGCAGATATTGTTACCGCAACGCTGCAATCGGTGTGTTACCAGACCCGTGATTTGATGGATGCGATGGCGGCGGATGGCGTCAAACCAACGGCTTTACGAGTCGATGGTGGCATGGTTGCTAATGACTGGATTGCTCAATGTCTGGCAGATTTGGTGCGAATTCCCGTGGTTCGCCCGCGGGTGACTGAAACTACTGCCTTGGGCGCGGCTTACCTCGCTGGTCTGCAGGCAGGGGTGTTTACGTCAACTGCGACCTTGGCGAAACAATGGCAGCAGGAGCAAGAATTTTTGCCGCAGATGTCCGAAGCCCAGAGTCTGGGGTTATACACGGGTTGGCAGGCGGCGGTGGCTAGAGTGCGCAGCGTCTGAGCAGCAGACCCCGCGGGTTAACACTGTGTTTCGATGCGCTCGGGTTAAACTTACAAGGTGTTCACAATATCTCGCAATTGCGTCATAGATAATAGCGTGTCGGTCTATAGGATTTACCGGCTACTGTTTTGATGTCGAGTTTGGCAGGCTCGGCGCAGTTGTCACGCCTGTTAGGAAGCTGCGGCTGAATATGCCGTTGCAAGGTTGCCGCCGCGCTAGCTGAGGACGTCAGCAGCAGATACGGACGTCTGTTGCCAGTTTGCCGTTGATCGGATGTATGGGTCGTTACAGAGGATGATCGGCATTCAGCCAGGGCAATGTTTAGTAACATCACGGCGGTGAGTCATGCATAGGGATTAGTGCAAGAAGAGCTATGGATAAGCGCAGCAGCCCACGATATGAAATTTCACTTGATGCCCTGGTGCACCCAGCCATTGGGCGCTCGTGGCGGTGCGCGATTCAAGATTTTTGCGCCCACGGTATGCTCTTAGCTGAGCTGCAGGCTCACGAGCGAAGGGGCTCAAGTCCGGGTATTGAAGCCGGTGCGATGGTCGGTATTCACTTCACGATTCCTGGCAAGCCCCGAGACCAGCATTTTCGCCTTGAGGGTTGCATCGTTCGAGTCATGGACTCGGGCGTTGGTATCAAGTTCGAGGGTGGGTTGAGCGAGGAGGTTTTGACCGGTCTTTTGGCGCATGCGAACAGACAGGTCAAACCCCGAGCCGTAATACCCACCAAAAAAAATGGGCGCCAGCAGTTTGGCGTAGGGCCTGCAGCCAACGCCATGCCTGAGGGCTCCGCAACGGCGCGAGCCCAACCCGCGGCACAAACAACGCCGGGCAGCGCACTGGCCAGCGCGCAGCCAGCCAAAGTATCGCGGGTCGCGAGACTTGATGCTGAGGCTGGCGCTGCACGAGACCGCCCGGAATGGCCACCAACGCCTGCGGTGCGGCTGCCTGGTCCCATTACGCCAGCGGAATCCGAGCGGCTGATCTTGGCTATTCGCAAGGTGGTGGCGGCAGTTTTACCGGAAATGCACTCAGCCTTCTTCGATTATATGGATAACGAATTACTGCTGCTTGCTCGTGATGCCATGTCGAATTCGGTGCAAAGTGAATATTTTGAAGCCATGTCGATCCTCGAAAAAGCCAAGGAAAGTGTCGGCGAGGTGTTCATTCATGGGGTTCTGGATCAGATTGATAATCCCCGTCGCCTTGAAGCCTTGAGAGATGAGCGCAAGCTGGCTGATTTGGCGCGTGAGCGGAAGCCGGTTGCCAATACCCCATTGTCGCTGGTGGATACGGATGACTTCGAGGATTGGTTGGCGATTGCCAATATCATTTCCCGCGGCGAGCGGACCTACGGACATTACTTGCAAGATTTTCGAGCTCGACTCGGTATGGTGGAGGAGTCCTGGGGCCAAAAAGAAGCGAATCCTTTGGGGGTCGCGACATTCTGTCATGCCTTTAATCAGGCCATCCACCCTGTAGGTTTGAATAAAGAGATCAGGCAAAAGGTCTATATGGGCTTTGAGGCAAAGGCAGTGCCTTTGTTGAGAAGGCTTTATATCGAGGCAACCAAAATTCTTGAGGATAGTCAGCTATTTCTCGATATTGATGAGGTCACGATCGCATCGCCCGCAGTGAATGATAGTGTCATAGCCGCGTCGCCGCATGAGACTGAATCCATTGCACCCTCAAGCCCAAACACGCAAGCGGGAACCGCGGCGGCGGTAAAGGATGATCAGCAAGGGTCGGCCGTTGGACTGCCGCGCCAGGCTGACCCGTTGGACCGCACTGATTCTTCCATGGTGCATGAGATGCGTGCTGATCTTGAGGCATTGCGCAGTGAGCTTTGGCATCAGCGCGAGCAGATAACGCCTGATCTTAACGTCGTGGAGGCTGCGCAAGACCGTCGGGCCACCGTTGATCGCCGGCAGGAATCGCGTTCAGAGGATAGTCGCGCCTTGGGCGATATCTATCAGGCGATGCGCAGCTTGGTCAATCAACCCACTGCAACTCAGGGTATGGCGGTTGAGCACGCCGAGAACGAAGTGGACAAGCAGGAAGTACAACAGCTATTGCGTTCTCTGAACCCCTTGAGTCAGCCTGGGCCGCGAATAAATCTGCGTCAACAGTTGCTGGCAACGGCCGCCGCCGACGGTATTGAGCGCCGTTTGGCACCGCAAGCCGCGCAGAGCCTAGATGTGGTTGAAAATCTTGTTGGCACCATGGAGCAAGACGCGTTGGTGTCCCACAGCGCCAAAGGCTGGATTCGTCAACTCGAATTAACCCTGGGTAAAGTCGCCGCCGGCCAGGAGGATTTATTGGACGAGGCGCATCCCCATCAGGCGCTAGAGGTCATCAATCAATTAGCCCGCTTGGGTGGTGCGGAATCGGGCAACATGCGCGTGGAAGTGGATCAAATTGTTGCGCAGATCGCTGATGATTTTGACCGTGATCCTAAAGTATTTGATGTCGCCTTGAATCGCTTGGCGCCGTTGATCTCAAGAAATGCCAAATCTTTCGCGGGTAATGTTCAGCGAGCGGTGAAAACCAGTGAGGGTCGACAGACGCTATTCAACGCGCAACGCGCAGTGGTCAGTGAGGTGGATCAGCGACTCTCGGGCGGACGTATTCCCGAAGTGCTAATGAATTTACTTATGCCAGGCTGGCGCAACTTAATGGTTAATACCTATTTGCGTCAAGGTCAGCAGAGCAGTGCCTGGCAAAGTCAGATTCAAACCCTCGACCAGTTGGTTCACCACCTTGGCGGCAAAGTTAATACCGAAGGTGATGAAAATTACCTGGCGCCTGAAGCCTTGCTTGAGCAGATTGAGCAAGGCCTGGATTCTATCTCCTTCGATCCGGGCAAACGTGGTCCATTGATTAAGAGCTTGCGTGACCTGATCATTGATCGTCGGGGCCTTGAGCAGATGTCGTTGATAGAGAGTCCGCTAGATTCGGTCGCCGAGACCCTTGGTTTTGGTGGTGTCATGATGCGTGATGAACGGCGCAAACAGCTGCTTGCCGAAGGCGGAAGCCGGCGCGATTGGCGTCGATGTCTCGAGCGTGCTGGCCATCTGCACATCGGTGAGTGGCTTGCGTTCCTCGACCAGCCAGAGGAAAACCGGATCGCTATTGTCGCTTGGGTAAATGCCGATGCGAGTAACTTTGTGCTGGTCAATCGACGAGGGTTCAAGACCCACGAGCTGGTGGTTGAGGAGCTAGCGAAAAATTTTCTCGACGGCGTCGCCGTTGTCCTCCAGGAGGCAGATATACCGCTGAGTGATCGAGCTTCCCACCAAATGCTCCAGAATATGCATAACCAACTGACCCATCAGGCTGCTCATGATGGGGTGACGGGACTGGCCAATCGAAAGGAATTTGAACGGGCTTTGATGCAGGCGTTGGATACGGCCAAGCGTGATGGTGTTGAGCAGCTGGTGGCCTATTTCGATCTTGATCAATTCAAGGTGATCAACAATGCCGTAGGGCATGATATTGGCGATAAGTTGCTGGCTGAGGTCGGTAGGGTCTTGTCGAAGGCACTGTCAGGTAAAGCCTGCACCTTGGCCCGATTGGGTGGCGACGAATTCGGCTTGTTGATTGCGAACGGCGAGCAGGTCAATGGTCTTAAGCTGGTCAAACAACTTTGTAAAGCGATCAAGGACTATCAGTTTGTCTGGCAAAAATCGGTTTTTAGATTGTCGGCTAGTTGTGGCGTGATGTTTGTCGATCAGGATGTTGAGAGTGTGCAGAGTATCCTGCAGTGTGCCGATGCCGCCTGCTTCGCTGCTAAAGATGCTGGTCGTGACCGTATTTTAGTCTATAAAGCCGGAGACTCTGAAATGGCGCATCGTCGAGATGTTATGGATTTTGTCTCGCAAATTGATAAGGCACTTGAGGAAAATCGATTTGTCTTGAATTGCCAATTGATCACACCCATAGATCTCGATGCCGGTGAGCATGCTCACTATGAGATCTTGTTAACCGTGCTTGATGACAACGATCAGCCTATGCCGCCGCAAGATTTTATTATTGCAGCGGAAACCTATAATCGCATGGGGGCCATCGATCGTTGGGTCATCAGGAATGCGTTTGATTTTATTGCGAAGAACTTGGTGCATTTTGAGGCGCTTGGCGCGTTTTCAATTAATATATCCGGCAACTCTTTGGCAGAGGAAGACTTTGTCGAGTTCGTGTTAGCGCAGATCAAGACATCCGGAGTGCCGACCTCAAAGATTTGTTTCGAGATCACGGAGACTTCTGCCGTAGGTAGCCTGGACAATGCGATTAAATTTATTGAGGAGCTGCGGTTGGTCGGCGTTAATTTTTCGTTGGATGATTTCGGTACTGGAT
>JABMOJ010000248.1 GCA_013204195.1 SAR86 cluster bacterium | reverse complement strand
TCTCTACGGTGGCCAAATCATGGCGCAGGCACTGATCGCTGCAGGTAGAACCGTGTCGGCCGATCGTCCGCCACATTCCCTCCACGGCTACTTCTTGCGCCCCGGCGACCCCGCGGTGCCCGTGTTGTTTATGGTGGAACGAATTCGGGATGGTCGGTCTTTCACCACCCGTCGAATAGTCGCGATCCAACATGGCCGAGCGATTTTCAGTATGGACACCTCGTTTCAAGTGGTTGAGGCAGGCTTGAACCACCAAGCCGAGATGCCCGCGGTGCAACGTCCGGATGATGCAGCCATTGCCAGGGTCAATCAGAGTGATGCATTTGTGACATTCCTATTGGAGTACAAAGCAAAGCTGGTCCGCGAGCCATTGCCGCCCAAGCAGCATCATTGGTTTCGAGCCAACGGGACGATTGCGGCGGATGATCCTTTGCTGCATGCGGCATTGCTCACGTTCCAGTCAGACGATGCGTTACTTTCAACTTCTCGCTTGCCTCATGCTGGAAAATTTGAACGCAAGGATATGCAATCAGCCAGTCTGGATCACGCCATGTGGTTCCACCGACCGGTTGTCCGGGTCGATCAATGGCTACTGTATGCCCTGGATGCGCCCCAAGCAGCGGCAGCCAGAGGCTACAACCGAGGTTTGATGTTCACTGAAGAGGGAGAGCTCGTTGCCTCGACCATTCAAGAATCTCTAATGCGGTTGCGCAAGAATCCGTGAAACGAATGCGCTAGACTAGGCGCATTAATTCACTGAGTGATCAGGCTAAGTCTGGATGAGCAACACGCGCGATGCATATATGCGGGAAATGGGCATCGATGTCTGGGTTTTGCGGGAGAACGTTTCCGACAGCCCTGTCGGCATTGAGCGTCTCGGTGCTCGCGATGAAATTGCAGCCGAGGTGGCGCCTGCTGTGGCGTTGGTTCAAAGGGCTGAGCCACCAGCCAGTCGGCCGCCAGCATCGTCCAGCTATCAGGCAAAATCGACCATCAAAGACCCGACCCCAGGTCGGTCTGCGTCCCCGGCGAGCCAGCCTAAGCAAACTACGACCCAGCCTGTTGGTATGGTTGAGCCCGAGTTTTTGCTGTGTTTTATGGATTACACCGTGGCAGAAGATGACTTCAGTTGTGTTTTCTATTTACCCTACGCGACCCGGTCTTTGCCCGTCGAGGTTAGCCGCTTTGCGGACCAAATAGCGGCTGCCCGGTTTGCGCAACTGACCGTGCCGGAACGCAGTGAGTTGCGCTGGCCTATGGTCAGGGCCGCGCACATCGCTCAGTCAGCAGTTGAGGCGAAACAGGTGGTTGGCTCCGGCATCAATCAGCGTGGGCGCCATGTGCTGGTGTTCGGTCAATCTGCCTATGCGTATTTCGATATCCCTCCGCAGGCGCCGATAGGTGTTTCCTGTGCCGTGGCGGGCAAATTTTTCTGGCCTCTGGCGGACGTTAACCATTACTTTGCCGAGCCCAACACAAAGATCGACTTATGGCGAACCCTGCTCGAGATCAAGACGCATGGGGCGAGGGATGTATAGCGGGGAATTGGCGCTGAAGTTTTTGCCTATGCAAGCCGCCGACATCGACGTGGTTATCAAAAACGAGCGTCGCGCTTATTCGCATCCCTGGACCGAGGGAATATTTCGTGACTGCCTGGCCTCAGGTAACGAGTGTTGGATGCTGAAGGTGGCAGATCGCGTCGTCGGTCACGCTATCCTGTCCATGGGCGCGGGTGAATCTCACCTGCTCAATATCTGTGTTAATCCTGAATTCCAGGGGCAGGGCTTCGGCGAGCGCTTGCTGGTACATATCGTCGAACGCGCCGGTGTGAACCACTGCAGTTGTGTGTTTTTGGAGGTTCGAGCGTCTAATCTGACTGCCTATAAACTCTATGAGCGCCAAGGTTTTACTGAAATAGGGATTCGCAAAAATTATTACCCCGGCCATATGGGTGCTGAAGACGCCCTGGTTCTGGTGAAGGAACTGATACTCGAGTGATTGTTTCTCATCGATCGCCAGCATCGGTATAATGCCCCGCGCTTTGCATATCTGAGATCTCATGCCAATTATAGAAGACATCAAAAAACGGCGAACGTTTGCGATTATCTCGCATCCTGACGCGGGTAAGACCACGATTACTGAAAAGTTGCTCCTTTATGGCAAGGCAATTCAGCTCGCGGGCACGGTAAAATCGAAGAAATCGGATCGCTATGCGACGTCGGACTGGATGGAACTGGAAAAGCAGCGAGGTATTTCGATCACGACCTCGGTGATGCAGTTCCCTTACAAGGGATGCATCGTCAATTTACTGGATACCCCTGGTCATGAAGACTTCTCTGAAGATACCTATCGAACCCTGACGGCCGTTGACTCAGTGTTGATGGTTATTGATGGCGCCAAGGGGGTCGAGGATCGTACCATCAAATTGATGGAGGTCTGTCGGCTGCGAGATACACCGATTTTGACGTTTATCAACAAGCTTGACCGAGAAGTCAGAGACCCCATTGAGGTTCTCGATGAAGTTGAAGACATCCTTAAGATCAAATGCGCGCCGATGACCTGGCCGATCGGTATGGGCCAGAATTTCAAGGGTGTTTACCATCTGTACAATGATGAAGTGCACCTTTTTAAGTCGGGTAAAGGCGAAGGCTTTGCCGAGACCGAGACGATAAAAGGCATCTACAGTGACGCCGCGATCCAGGCGCTGGGTAACTTGCATGCAGAGTTACTGGATGAAATTGAGCTGGTCAAGGGTGCGAGTCACCCGTTCGATCTTGATGAATATTTGGCGGGTGCATTGACGCCGGTCTATTTCGGTACGGCACTACGTAATTTTGGTGTTATGGAAATGCTCGATGGGTTTGTTGAGTATGCACCATCGCCCCTGCCGCGCGAAGCGAGCGATCGAGTTATTGAGGCCCATGAAGGGCAGTTTTCGGGTTTCGTTTTCAAGATTCAGGCAAATATGGATCCTAAACATCGTGACCGGATTGCATTTTTACGGGTTTGTTCCGGCCGCTATCAGCAGGGCATGAAGATGCATCATGTGCGCATGAGCAAGGATGTGCGGGTCAGCGATGCCGTGACGTTCCTCGCGGGTGAGCGATCTCAAGCAGAGGAAGCCTGGTCAGGGGATATTATCGGGCTGCATAATCATGGCACCATACAGATCGGCGATACCTTCACCGAGGGCGAGAAGTGCAAATTTCTTGGTGTGCCGCATTTTGCCCCAGAACTATTTCGTCGGGTTCAGCTGCGCGATCCGTTAAAAAGTAAACAACTGCGACAGGGTTTGACCCAGTTGTCAGAGGAAGGTGCCACTCAGGTGTTCATGCCGCTGACGAACAATGACCTAATTTTGGGTGCCATCGGTATTCTTCAGTTCGACGTGGTCGCATTTCGACTCAAGGACGAATATAAGGTTGATTGCAATTACATGCCAGTTTCCGTCAACACAGCGCGTTGGGTTGAATGTGATGATCCGAAAATGCTCGCGGAATTCAAACGCAAGACAGAAATTCATCTCGCTATTGACGGCAGTGGTCACTTGACTTACCTGGCGCCTACGCGGGTGAATTTGCACTTAACCGAAGAGCGATGGCCCGATATTCGCTTTCGAGCGACGCGGGAAATCTTTTAGAGCCGACCTGACAGGTTTACAGCAGCGCTGGCCAGTTTGGACAGCGCTGCTGGGAATCATGCTAAATCATATCGTCGTAAGGATTGGGAACGACGAGGCTGATGTGTTGGGCGTGTCCGGGAATCGCAATGGCCTGATCGGTAATCTCTAATTGTTCCCCTTCGATCACGCCCAGGCCAAACTTGTAGATCAGGGCATTATGGCCATCAGTCGTGGCGGTATCGTAGGCAGCGGCTTGCTCCTGCACACTTTCGTTGCGGTTCATGTGTTGTTTCATCGCACTGGCGCCATGTTTTTTCGCCAGCATGTTGGCAGTCACATGGGGTGAGAGAATCGCCGCCGTGGCGTTATTGCCGCCAAAGCCTTTGGCGTTGATTAAGGTCGCGTCCATCTGCAGGGGATCAAAGGTCTTATGTTCCAGCAGAATATCGAGATGGCTGTGATGAACGTCGTCAGCCACTCGATCAATGGTCGTGACGCCCGGAATAATGCCATGGGCCCAGGCACCGAGCGAAGCGGCAATCTGGTTACCGGCGGCGGTGGCCAAAGAATGTCCGAGATAGGCTTTGATGGCCGCCACTGGCCATTTGTCCAGGCGGAATGTCTTCGCTAACTCATTAAAGATATGCGATTCGCTGACCCGATTCTGTGGTGTGCCGGTGCCGTGAGCCTGGATATAGGTTCGCCGCCGCATCGCCTGCTCGCCCAAGATGGCGCGAACCACCCCCAGTGATTTACCGACGGTCAGGTAGTTGCCAATACCGGGGCCAGGAATTGATTTTTTGAAGCCGTCGGCGTTAATAAATACATCTGCCACTGAGCCGTAAATATTAGCGCCCATTTCGACCGCGAGCTCGTCATCGAATAGCACAATAAACTGTGACGCCTCGGCGAGCGTGAAGCCACAATTATCACCAAAGGGTCGACAAGCGCGCTGATGATTAGTGGCTGCCCCCCCGTCGAGCTTGCTTAAGGCCTCGTCTTCGGCGAGGGCACCCATGATGCGATAACCTTCAATGACCTCGGGCGTCAGCGGTGCTTCGCTCGCACCGACGATGACTGCTCGAGACTTGCCCGAGCGAATATCTTGGATGCCTTGGCGTAGGTTGTACAGGAATGTCGCACAGGCACCAATATTCGCGCCGGTAGTGCCGACGCTACCGAGGATGTAGGCATTGACGAAGTCTGCGGTCATTTCCGCCAGGCCCAGTGCGCAATTTTTTGAGCTGACGCGCTTGCCTAGTAATGAAGCTTGGAGCATGCCGCCAGCGCCGTTGTAATCCAACTGGCCCATGGCGCTGCTGGCATACACCGAAATTTGATCTGCGGGTACTTTCTGGCGCACCAGGTCCCAGTCGAAGCCCAGGGAGTTGATCGCATCGGATGCGGCATAAACCGTTAATTGCAAGCCGCGCGGGTGATTGCGAGACTGGTAAAGGGTTTCAGGGTTGAACCCCGTGGGTAATTGACCTGCAGAATTAACGCGAGATGCCCGCGAATCTGGAAATAGCACATCGAGATGCTGATCGGCGGTGACCAATACATTAAGGTTGTCGATGGGCGTAACGTGCCAGCCTGGTGGAAGGCTGTCGGGTAGTTGATTGCGCTTGAGCGTGAATGTCATTGGCTCGCCGGCGCCGGGGTTTAGTCTGGCATTTTTATGGGCGAGGATGTTGCTGGGGTCAAACAGGTTGTTTTCCAGTTTGCGGACCAGGGTATGTTGACGGATGAAGCCTTTCTGTTCCTGCGTCAGCGGTCCACTTAATTGCATCAACCTGGCGAGTGACTGCCAGGTCTCATCTGCCATTTCCGTCCCGAGGTTATTAATCACCAGGCGCCGATAGCCGTGATGTCCAGAACTTCTGCCAGCCGGGTTGATACCACCGAAGCCAACGATTACAGGAAGGCGAGACAAGAATTTAACTCCTGAATAGAGAGTAAGAATAATAATTGATCAGTTTGATCATTGTACGATCTTGGGCCCGTATAAATCTACCTGATAAACGCGGACCCAGAGGATTAAACGATCTCGATAGCCACCGCTGTCGCTTCACCGCCGCCGATGCACAAAGATGCAATGCCGCGCTTTAAGCCGCGCTGTTTTAAGGCGTGCATCAAGGTCACGATTAGCCGGGAGCCCGTAGAGCCAATTGGGTGCCCCTGGGCACAGGCGCCGCCGTGAATGTTGACCTTGGCGGGATCCAATCCCAAGTCCTGGATGGCGGCCATGGTGACCATGGCGAAGGCCTCATTAATTTCAAATAAGTCGACGTCGTCTTTATCCCAGCCGATTTTCGCCAGCAATTTTTCGATGGCTCCGACGGGCGCAATGGTGAATTCTGACGGGTCGCGGGAATTGGTGCTATGGCCTACAATTTTCGCCATGGGTTGCAGTTTGTGGGTCTTGATGGCCTCATCGCTGGCCAAGACCAGCGCCGAGGCGCCGTCGGAAATCGAGCTTGAATTAGCCGCGGTGACAGTGCCGTCCGCACTGAAGGCCGGTCGCAGCGTCGGTATCTTGTCGATGTTGGCTTTGCCGGGTTGCTCGTCATCGGTCACCGTTGTCTCGCCGCTGCGGTTCTTTACCGTCACGGCGATGGTTTCAGCCGTCAGGCTGCCATCGGCAATGGCTTGCTTGGCCCGCGTCAGCGACTGAATCGCAAAATTATCCATGTCTTGCCGGGTCATCTGATATCGATCGGCCATCTCCTGGGCAAATGCGCCCATCAAGCGTCCTGTTCGAGCATCCTCCAGGCCGTCAGTAAACATGCAGTCCTGAATCTCACCGTGGCCCATGCGAAAACCGCCGCGGGCTTTCGGTAGTAGATAAGGAGCATTCGTCATGCTCTCCATGCCGCCCGCCACCATGATGTGGTTAGTGCCTGCCTTGATCAAGTCATGGGCCAACATGGTGGCCTTCATGCCTGAACCACATAATTTATTGATAGTGGTCGCGCCTGTCGTGACCGGAATGCCGGCTTCAATGGCGGCCTGACGTGCTGGGCCCTGGCGTAGTCCGGAGGCGAGAACGCAGCCCATGATAACCTCGTCGATATCGGCGCCCGTGAGCCCCGCGCGACTGATTGCTGCAGTGATGGCAGTCGCGCCAAGGTCGACAGAGGTGAGGCTCGATAAGCTGCCTTGAAAGGCGCCCATAGGTGTGCGTGCGCCGGCGGCGATATAAACGTCATTCATAGGTAGTCTCTTTTTTTAATAAATCATCTAGAAAATCATTGTGCGGGTCGCACGTTGGTATCCAATTCAGCCATTATCGCCAGCGGCGAACGCTCGGTCCCACTCAGGCAAATTGTTGAGTCAGTAGGTGCCAATGGCGACGCTGCCGTTTCAGGTTCGACTCTAGCTCAATAAGC
>JABMOJ010000247.1 GCA_013204195.1 SAR86 cluster bacterium | reverse complement strand
TTACCCGAGCATTAAATTTGGTGAGTCGGCCGATAAGCCGGGTTCTGTCGTGGACAACCATTCATCTGGGATATGTGTCACCACATACCTCAAGCGGCCTACCCGGATCCGGTGCGAGCCACACCTAATGGATCCCTATTTGGCCTTGCTCCAAGTGGGGTTTACCTAGCCATGGAATGTTGCCACCCATGCGGTGCGCTCTTACCGCACCATTTCACCCTTACCAACTCACGCTAGCGCGAACTGGCGGTTTATTTTCTGTTGCACTTTCCGTAGGCTCACGCCTCCCAGGCGTTACCTGGCACTCTGCCCTATGGAGCCCGGACTTTCCTCTACCATCACTGCCATAAGCAGGACAATAGCGATTGCCTGGTCAACTCTCTGTCGCCAGTATACAGCCATTGCGATCAAATAGGCGCTAACTTATCTTGCTTTCGCATTTGAACCGCCAGGTCATACAAGGCTTTCTTAGTCTCACCCGTAATCTGACTGGCAATCTCGGCGGCACGTCGAGGCGGCATTTCCGGCAGCAACAGCCCCATAATTCGTCTCGCTTCATATTGCTCAGAAGATAACCGGGCACTGCCGATGCCCGCAACCAGCAAGACAAACTCACCGCGCTCCGGGATATGCTTCGACCCGATGTGAGCGATCGCTTCGGACACAGGCCCATTCCAGACCTGTTCAAATCGTTTCGTCAACTCTCTAGCCAGCGTCACTCGTCGGTCTTCGCCCAGCACTTCGGCGATGTCCAACAACGCTTCCCGAATTCGATGTGGGGCTTCATAAAACACCAAAGTCTGAGATTCTTGACTCAATTGCTGCAAATAGCTCTGCCGCGCCACACGCTTAGCTGGCAGGAAACCCTCAAAGCTAAACCGGTCAGTGGCCATGCCCGAGACAGAAAGAGCCGCTATCACGGCGCTGGCACCCGGAATCGGGACGACCTGAATACCGCTCGCTAGGGCCGCTTGCACCAGGCGATAGCCAGGGTCCGAAATCAATGGCGTGCCCGCATCCGACACTAACGCGACGGTTTGACCCTCAGCCATCAGCGTCAACAGGCCCTGCGTAGAAGCCGCTTCATTATGATCGCGGTAGCTGACTAACCGACTGGTAATTCCAAAATGATCCAGCAGAGAGCGGCTATGGCGCGTATCCTCGGCAGCAACCACATCCGCATCCTTCAATACCTGAATGGCACGCAGGGTTATGTCATCGAGATTACCGATGGGCGTTGCAACAATATACAGGCAGCTCACAACAGCGATTCCTTCATGCCAGTTATGGCAGCAATATTAACAGTGATTCGGCAGACACAATCTTACGGCGAGCCCGCCACAAATCGGGTAGGATGGCACTTATAGACCGTGACATCCAGCGAATCTACCCAGAGATCCATAGCGAAGCCATGACCAGCCACATGACAAACTCCGTGTTTTCAGGCTCTTTACCAAGAACCCTCTTTTATCTATCCTTATTGGCCTGCCTGGTATCTTGCGGTTCGCAGCCGACCAGAGAGAAAATCGCCAAGTCGCCCCAGACTATCTCCAAAACTGCCAGTCAAGCTCAGAACATCCAGCAACTGCTACTCGCCGCTGATCGCAGTACAGTGACACGCGCTGACGAGCTGAGAATTATAGCCGCAGAGCTGGCGTTAACTAACGAGGATGGCGTGCAGGCCCAAAAAATTCTCGATCTCGTCTCGGCAGCGCCACCCGCGGCGCTACTGCAACGCTTTATCCTTGCCCAGGCACGGGCGGCTCTAAGCCTTAAAATACCCCGATTGGCGCTCGAATGGCTCGCTGACAAACGACTCACCGACACGCCGATGAGCCCAACGGACGAATTGATTCAAGGTCAGCTTAGAGCCCAGGCGTATCTGCTCGCACGAAGCTACCTGGCTAGCGCGAGTGAACGGATGTCTTTTGACCCTTTACTAACGGACGAAGAAAGATACGCTAATCACGATAGTATCTTCGACGCACTATTATCGATACCCACGAGAAGTCTCACCACGCAAGCGCAAGCCGCCATCAGCAGCGACTTACGCGGCTGGTTGTCCCTGGCGGCCATGACTCAGCTATACCAATCTGATCCTGTCTTGCAGCTCCAGGCGCTCAATGACTGGCTGAAGGTCTGGAGCCATCATCCAGCGGCTATTCGCCTACCGATGAACTTACAGTTGCTGTCTGAGGTCGTTCGAAATCAGCCCAAGGTCATCGCCCTTTTACTGCCACTGCAGGGCGAATTGGGTCCATACGGTCGCGCAATCCGCGATGGCATATTGGCATCTCACTATCAACGCCACGGTCAGGCTGAGATTATGCTTTTTGATACCAGCGATGCCGACGTAAAAACACTCTTGATCGAAGCCCAGACCGCAGGTGCAGAGCTCGTGATCGGGCCCCTGAGCCGGGAAAATGTCACCGAGCTTGCTCGGCAAACATTACCGCTACCCGTGCTGGCATTGAATAGAAGTATGGATGCCGCCGATAACCCCGCGCTCTATCAATTTGGCCTCGCCCCCGAAGATGAAATTCATCAGATCGCAGACCAGGTCTTCATCGATGGTCAACGTAACGCCCTCATGATTTACCCCCGTGACGAGTGGGGCAAAAGAAATGCCGACGTCTTCGAGAATCACTTCTCTGGCTTGGGCGGCAAAATCATTGATCGTGCGGAATACACTAACCAAAAAGACTATTCGGATTTAATCAAGACTCTGTTAGCTGTAGACAAGAGCGAGACGCGCGCCGCAGATTTACGCCGAATCATTGGTGAACGCTTCGAATACACACCCCGTCGACGTCAAGACATCGATTTCGTGTTCCTGCTCGCGAATCCGGCGCAAGCCCGCGGCATCAACCCGACGCTCGCGTTCTACTACGCCGAAGATATTCCAGTTTATGCCACCTCAAACATTCACGACGGTAGCGACTCAAAAATTGAGGCCATCGACTTGAATGGCATTCGGTTTTGTGAGATTCCCTGGAAGCTGATGGACCCGGATGCTTTTCAGCGGCAAATACAAACAACTTGGCCAGCAGCTACCGGTCGGCTTGCCGCTTTCTATGCGCTAGGGGTCGATGCTTACCAACTCTACCCAAGACTGAAACAGCTCAAGACACTCAAAAACAGTAAGATTAACGGCGTCACCGGTGTCCTTAGCCTCAACGACGCCAGGATCATTACTCGTGAATTAATGTGGGGCCAATTCAAAAATGGCGAAATCGACGTTATACCAACAATCACCGATGCCCCATGAGTAAGACCAACATCCAGCGCGGCAATCTCGCCGAAGATCAGGCCCTCGAATTCCTTGAGGCCCAAGGGCTTAAACTGGTCTTCCGCAATTTTCTCTGCAAGGCAGGCGAAATTGATCTTATCCTCAGAGATCAGACCACCGTAATATTCGTTGAAGTCAGGTATCGTGCAGACACTTCACGCGGCACGGGCGCTGACACCGTAACTCGTAGTAAAATGGCTAAAATCATCAATTCGGCTCGATATTTCCTCATGCAACATCCGGCTTACGTTAAATTGGACTGCCGATTCGACGTGATTTCAATCTCCGCGTCCCTTGACTGGATTCAGAACGCGTTTACCCTAGACGATTAATACCATAAGGACTCAAGACAATGCGCTACTGGCTCTCATCCACTTCGCCGCGCTATACCGTTATCGTGCTGGCGCTGCTCGCGGCTCTGCAAGGTTGCGCTAGCGTTACAGGGCAGACCTCTGAAGACTATGGTAACCGTACACTAGGCACTGTCTGGGACGACCAGATGATCGAATCGAGAGGCAAAGCTATTGTTCGTGCTGCCAGTTCAGAACTGCACGATGCTCACCTGGGAATTACCAGCTTTAATGGTATGGTGCTCCTCACTGGACAAGTTGCTTCCGAAGAGACCAAAAACGCCGCTACCCTCGCCATCAAGGATTTGCGCAAGGTTCGCACAGTTCATAATGAGCTCGAGATAGCTGGCCCCACAACGATGATGGCCAGAACCAACGACGCTTGGCTGACGACTAAAGTAAAAACCGTTCTGTTAACCAACCAAGAAACCGACGCTGGTCGCGTTAAGGTCGTCACTGAAAACGGGGTTGTTTATCTGATGGGATTATTATCAAGAGCGGAGTCAGAGGCCACTGTCGAAAAAGTTAGACAAGTCTTTGGCGTCCAAAAAATTGTCAAAATCTTCGAATACATCAACTAGCAGAACGCGGTTAAACCCAGGCGGGATTGAGCGCCAACATAACAACCCTTCGTACCCGACGGCATAACAAATGGCTACCCAGTATCAGATCAAGGTTTTGATTACTTGATCACTTTGAGCGCTGGCGGGCCTTTCTTAATTGCCTTGGGTGGCGTTGGCTCGGGGTCTTTGTCTTCTCGAGGAAACCACATGCCCTCGCCGTTTTCTTTCGCGACGATCCCAAGCACAGCTCGCATTGGCGCGTGGATGTAATGGGAGACGCCACCAAACCGGCCGCTAAAGGTTAAGTGGCCGTCCTCTATCATTAGATCACGTATCGCTGAAGGACTGATATTCAGAACTATCTGATCATCTTTAACATAGTTCAAGGGGACTTGTGTATCGGCAACCGTGGCGTCAAGAATAAGATAAGGGGTCAGGTCGTTATCCAGGATCCATTCATTGATAGCGCGGAGGAGGTAGGGTACAGATGAAGTCATCGTCATAGGCCTATCCCCTTCCGTCACCTGAATACAACGAGTTAGTCTCGCATATCCATTTCGGCTTCAGACAAACTCGCCTGAAATGCGTCTCGATCGAATATTCGATCCATGTATACAAGCATTGATTTCGCTTGCTTAGCAGGCAGCTCTATTCCCATAGCGGGTAATCGCCAGAGTATCGGCGCGACGCAGCAATCTACCAGGGTAAATTCATCGCTCATAAAATAAGGCTTCTCAGAAAATATCGGCGCGATAGAAACTAAGCTTTCGCGCAATTCTTTTCTCGCCTTTTCAACAACACTTTCTTTCGATTTTCCGGCCAATATCAAATCTACAGCCGAACACCAGTCACGCTGAATCCGATAAATAAACAAACGACTTTGAGCTCGCGCTACCGGATACACTGGCAGTAGCGGTGGGTGAGGAAATCGTTCATCCAAATATTCCATAATCACAGCGGACTCATATAGAACGAGATCGCGGTCAACCAACGTAGGCAAACTGTTGTAGGGGTTCAGGCCTGCCAAGTCTTCCGGCATGTTGTTTGGATCGACGTCAATGACATCTACGGCTACGCCCTTCTCGGCAAGCACAAGCCTGACACGCTGGCTGTAGTGATCATTTCCATCAGAATAAAATACCATCGATGAGTGTTTTGCAACTACCCCCATCTTTTCACCTCGCAGTAAGGGTTAATCTAAAGGATATGCCGGCAATCGCGATGAATGCGATTGCCGGCACAGGACTGTTACTCGCTTACTTGTGAAACGCTTTGTGGTATTCCCGACCCAGCAGCCAGGCAAACACATAGAAGAATGCCAAGAATAGTAAGACATACCAGCCGACACGGGTACGCTCTATACGTGCGGGTTCTGCCATGTAATAGAGAAAGTTCGCGAGATCATAAACAACTTGATCATACTCGGCCGGATTCAGTGAACCTGAGCCCGCCACCAGTTCAAGGGGACTATAGCCCCGCTCAACCAACTCGTTACCACACAACTCTTCGGTAATGTATTCATCGGTCAATGGATCTCGCATGTCTCCACCGTTAGCCGCAAGTCGCGGGACCTGCTTGCACACATACTGTTGCATACCCTGCAGGTCAGCCAATGCATGGGGCATACCGACATTCTCAAACACTAGATTATTTACACCCAGCGGTCGCTTACTGTCTGCATAGAAGGTTCTGAGATACGTATAAATCCAGTCAGGTCCGCCCTTCAAGTTATTGTGCAAAGTCAGATCAGGTGGCGCGGCGCCAAACCATTTTTTGGCGTTTTTAGTGCTCATATTATTAACGATTAAATCGCCAATCTTAGTCTCTGGATCAAACACGAGATGCTCAAGCATCAGTGCATCGGGTATACCCAGATCATCAGCCGTGCGCTTATAGCGTTGGTATTGCAGGGAATGACACCCCATACAATAATTCATATAGGTTTGCATGCCGCGCTGCAACGATGGCTGGTCATGGACATCAGGTTCCATATGATCCAGCGGATAGCCCGCTTCAGACGCCTGCAAGCCCATCGCCGACAGTAACAATGTCAGGGGTATTAATATTGTTTTCAACATCACAACGTCACCCTATCTGGTACTGGTTTCGTTTTCTCAACACTGGTGTACCAGGGCATGAGCAAGAAATAAGCAAAATAAATCGCCGTACATATTTGCGCAATGATGGTTCTTATGGGCGTCGGGTGCACCGTCCCCAAGTAACCAAGAATAAAGAAACATATAACAAATGCCGCCAGGAACAACTTGCTCGGCAAGCCTTTATAGCGCATCGACTTTACTGGAGATTTGTCCAGCCAAGGTACAACAAACAAAATCGCAATCGCACCAGCCATCACCACTAGGCCCCAAAATTTAGCAGTCATGCCAAACAAGGGGAAAGTTGCTGCCCGCAACATCGAGTAATACGGGGTGTAATACCAGACAGGCGCAATCAAATTCGGCGTTTTCAATGGATCAGCAGGCTCGAAGTTAGGATGCTCCAGCAGATAACCCCCACCGTCTGGGAAAAAGAACATCACCGCTGAGAAAATAATTAAAAACATAACAATACCGGGCACATCGTGGCCGATCGTGTAATAAGGATGGAACGG
>JABMOJ010000246.1 GCA_013204195.1 SAR86 cluster bacterium | reverse complement strand
CAAAAGTTTTCTTCAGCTTCTCTCTGGCCTCGCCAATAACAATCATTATTTTGACTTTTTGACCAACCAAACTTTTAAGCGGCGTAAAATCAATATTTTTATCACGGCCGCCGCAGATCATAATAACGGAACCTTTCAGGCGCTCAAGAGCCCAGCGGCCGGCCTCAGCGGTCGTTGCCTTGGAATCATTAATAAACTCTGCGCCGCCGAAAACACCCAACGCCTCGCAACGATGAGGCAAACCAGAAAATGTCTGAACTGTGTTGATTTTAGCCACCGGATCAATTGAAAATTGATCACAGATCGCCAAGGCCGCCAAGGCATTCATCGCATTGTGACGACCCTTAAGTTGCATCTGATCCAATGCGAGCAAAACCTCCTGACCACGCATAAGTAAAGTTCGACCGTCTATGACCCGCAAGCCATAGTCTTCGGCATTAACTGGCGCGTCTTCGCCAAAACTAATTATTTTCGTGCCACCTTCAATCTTAAATTCAAATTCTACCTGCCGATTGACAATAGCAACTTGCGCGCCCTGATAGACACGCGCCTTAGCCGAATAATAAGCGTCAACTGACTCATAACGATCAAGGTGATCCGGTGACAGGTTCAGTACAGCCGCGACTTTACAGCCAGCGGCTTCCACGACCTCAAGTTGGTAGCTGGATAGTTCAAGCACAAAAACCTCAAAGCGCTTATCAAGCAGGTCAAGGCAAGGCGTGCCAATATTACCGCCAACCCCCACTGCGAGCCCCCCATTAGTCAATATCTCACCCACTAAAGCCGTCACCGTACTCTTGCCGTTAGACCCTGTAATCGCCACGATTGGCTGATCGACCAGATGGAGGAACATGTTGATATCGCCAGTAATCGGAACTCCCGCAGTCTGTGCAGCCTGAATTTCACGAGTCGCCAACGGCACACCCGGGCTCAACACGATCATGCCCGCATTACAAAGTGCTTCGCTGTTTAATACAGAGAGTAAAGCCTGCGGCGCAATATCACGTAATTCTGCAGCTTTGGCTGGCGCTACGTTGCTGTCTTGCACGGCAAAGGGAATACCGTTGCGCGCAAAATAACGCGCACAAGACATACCTGTTTCACCCAACCCGACAATCACGCTTAGCTTCTCCTGTGTTTCAGTCTTCACGATAGCGACGATCCGCTGCTTATATTGCTAGGTACTTCATGGCGGTAGAAATTTTCGACTTCAGCGTAGTCGCTATAGATCAGCCGCCGACCGGCTATTTCTTGGTAGTCTTCATGACCTTTCCCGGCGATTAAAATAATATCGCCATAGCTCGCCTTTTGAAGCGCACAGCGGACCGCCAAACGGCGGTCTGGCTCAACAATAAGATCTCGACCTGGCAAAGCGCCCACAACAATATCCGCAATGATGGCCGCAGAAGTCTCGTTGCGCGGATTGTCATCTGTCACTATTGAGTGATCGGCCATTTCAGTTGCTATTCGACCCATCTCCGCGCGCTTGCCTTTGTCTCTGTCACCGCCACAACCGAATACACACCAGAGGTCACCCTGGCAATGTACTCGCAAAGCTTTCAATGCCTTCGCCAGCGCGTCGGGTGTATGTGCGTAATCAATCACCACCAGCGGCATACCAGGACGAGCAAGCGTATCCATACGGCCCAAGACGTTACTCAGGCCGGCCACGGCACGTAAAATTGCCGAAAACTCATAGCCGAGCACGCCTAACAATGACACTACGCTTAAAACGTTACTGACATTAAACTCACCAAGCAACTTGCAGCGCAGCAGACCAGAACCCCATGGGGTAACCAGCTCCGCCTCAAACCCATCAAGGCCGTAGTTGATATTGCGACAAAAGACGTTAGCCGCGGCATTGGCTACTGAGTAGCTGACCCGCTGAACATTTCGCCCAAGCGAAGCCAGAATGTCTCGACCAAATTCGTCGTCAGTATTGATAATCGCCGCTTGTAATTCAGGCCATTCAAACAACCGTTGCTTAGCCGCCCGGTAGTCGGCAAATGTACCGTGATAGTCCAGGTGGTCGCGGCTGATATTGGTAAAAATGGCGACATTGATCTTGGTGCCGTTAAGCCGACCCTGCACCAACCCATGAGAAGAAGTTTCTATAGCCACGGCTTCTGCAGCTTGCTCACTTAACCTCGCCAACTGGCGTTGAATATCCACGGCGGCCGGCGTCGTCAAACCGGGCTCGTGTAAATCACCCGGGAATCCAAAACCCAACGTGCCGATCACGCCACATTTTTTCTCCAGCGCTGTCAGCACTTGAGCAACAAAATGACTACAGGAGGTTTTACCGTTAGTGCCTGTGATACCGATCACCAGCAACCGAGAAGAGGGATCACCGTAGAATCGGCTGGCTATAGGCCCTTTGAGCGTAGTCAACTCATCTACGACAACGACCAATTCATGGCTTGACTCAAAGGGTGCCTCACAAAGGGCCGCTGCCGCTTTCGTCAGCACTTCGTCGATGTGACTGCGACCATCATGACTCAATCCAGGGGTTGCCAGAAAAAGATCTCCGGCGGCGACGCGCCGACTGTCCTCGGAGATACCCGTGACAACGACATCAGCCTTGAGACTAATACCTGGTAGCAATTGACTTAACATCTTTTGCATCATCAAGCCGCCTCATCCAGATCGTCTGGTGGCACATTCAAAAGCCTGAGGGCCCCCGCCATGATTTTGGAAAACACTGGCGCTGCAATGGCTCCGCCGCCATAGTCTTTGCCTTTCGGCTCGTTGATCATCACCACTCCCACCAGGCGCGGATTGACGGCCGGCGTAATGCCCGCAAAGAAAGCCATGTGGCGTGTGTCCTCATAGCCGTCTTCGCCGACTTTTCTGACCGTACCTGTTTTACCCGCAACGGTATAAGCCTCCATTGCGGCTCGACTTCCTGTGCCTTTCGATGTCACTCTGCGCAGCATGCGCATCACATCATCTGCGGTCTTTTTCTCGAAAACCCTAACCTCACTGACCGCGCTATTGTTGACCAGGGACAGCTGCCGCTTCAAACCACCGGACGCTATCGTCAAGTAGGCAGAAGCGAGCTGCAGAGGGGTCACGGTCAATCCATATCCATAGGCAAACGTTGCTCGCTCTATATCTTTCCATCGGCGGTGACTGGGTAGAAAACCTGAGCGCTCTCCCGGAAACCCGATATCGGTACTCTTACCGAAACCAACCGCCGAAAACATTTCCCAAACATCATATTCATTCAGGCTTAGCGCCAGCTTAGTGATACCAACCTGACTAGACTTTTCGATGATGCCACCCAGATCAAGCACTCCGTAATTCGACGGGTCAGGGATTGTTTTGCTACCGACCTTAACAAATCCGGGGCTCGTATCGATGGTCGATTCGGGCGTATATTGGCCACTTTGCAGTGCCGTGGCGACGGTGAAAGGCTTGACCGTAGACCCTGGCTCAAACACATCGGTCACCGCCCGATTGCGCACGGCCGCCAAATTCAGACCTAGGCGATTATTGGGGTTGTAGGATGGCTGGTTGACGAGCGCTAGTATCGCGCCTGTCGCCACATCAAGAATTACCACAGAACCAGAGACAGCATTGTTATACTGGATCGCTGACTTGAGTTCCCGATAGGCCAGATACTGCAAACGCAAATCCACACTGAGCTCGATGTTTTGACCCGGACTCGCTTCCAATATCGGTTTGATATCTCGAACGATGTCGCCATACAAATTCTTTAGGACCTTCTTTTTACCTGGCGTGCCTTGCAACCAATCGTCGTAAGCAAGCTCTACGCCTTCCTGACCTTTGTCATTGATATCCGTGAAGCCCACCACATGAGCTGCAACTTCACCGGCCGGGTAAAAACGATGGTACTCCTTCTCGGCATAGACCCCGGCAATATGGTAAGACAGAATTTTCTCCGCCACTTGTGGTGGCAGGTGGCGACGCAAATAGACAAAAGTCTGCTGCGAATTTTTTTCCAGTCGATTGTTAAATTCCGCGGGCGCCACCTCAAGCAACAACGCCAACTGCTCCATGCCCTCGCCTGAGGCGATCAACTCTGCTGGGTTAGCCCAAAGAGAGACTACGGGTGAACTCACCGCCATCGGCTTACCCTTCTGATCAAGAATCATGCCGCGATGTGCATTGATTCGCTCCATTCTAATGGTCCGCGCGTCACCCTGATCCTGAAGAAAATCTTTTTCGAAAACATGCAGGAAAACCACCCGTGTACCCATTGCAACCGCAAGAAGCACAAAAAAGCCGATGACCAGATAGACTCGGAATGCGATCACGGCGCCATCACCTCCTCACCACGATCAATGCTTTGGGTTCTGGGGGCTGCATCTGTAGCTCGCCTCTGGAGACTTGATCGATTATGCTGTAATCAGCCCAGGCACTCTGCTCCAAAAGTAATCGTTCATATTCACTATCGAGATAGTCCTGGGTTGCCCGCACCTCTTGTAGTTCGGAATACTGTTGCCGGGTCAAATGCACAGAGTAAATCACTGCCAGCGACGAAGTGATTAAGACCAACAACATCAATCCGGCACCGATTTGAGTCCAGCCGCTCAACCAGCTTGCCAATGTACTTAGTGGCGTTTCTCTGATCACAGCAACTTCTCCGCGATCCGCATAATGGAACTTCTCGAGCGGCGATTCTGCGCCACCTCGGCGTCACTGGGCTTAATGGCCTTACCCACTAACTTGACGGTTCGTTTGATTTCACTGTCACGGATCGGGAGTCGATCGGGCAGCTTGTCGCCACGAGCCAAGTCACGCATAAAACGCTTCACAATGCGGTCTTCCAGCGAGTGGAAACTGATCACCACCAAACGCCCGCCCACGCCTAACGAGTTGATGGCACCCTTGAGAGAGGCTTGTATATCGCCCAATTCATTATTAATAAAAATTCGGATGCCTTGAAAAGACCGAGTAGAGGGATGCTTGTGGAACTCTATTCTTGGCACCGCTGCATCGATAATCGCAACTAATTGATGCGTCGTGGTGATGGGCGCTACCAGCCTCGCCTCGACCACACCACGAGCAATACGCTTGCCAAATTTTTCCTCACCAAAGGTCTTCAGCACATCGGCGATATCTTTTTCATCAGCCTGCATTAACCATTCAGCCGCAGTCTGCCCTTGAGTCTGATCCATGCGCATATCCAAGGGACCATTCTTATCAAAACTAAAACCACGTTCAGGTTGGTTGATTTGTGGCGATGAAATTCCCAGATCGAGTAATACCCCGCTGAGCGGGGCTAACTCATGGATCTCGACAAAGGACTCTATGTCGGCAAAAGAACCGTGACAGATGACCACTCGCGGGTCATCGAAGTATTTTTGCCGCGCGTCAGCGATGGCCGTCGTATCTTTATCAATCACGAGCAAGCGGCCTTTTTCCGATAGCTGAGTCAAAATCATCGCCGTGTGCCCGCCTCGACCGTAGGTGCAGTCAACATAACGGCCATCAGGATCTATGACGAGCGCCGACACAGCTTCATCCCTAAGCACGGGCACGTGGCTTTCGGCAGTCAAGCTAATTTCAGTACCGCTCATCGACATTCCATCACACATTGACCTTCACAAAGACAGCGACTGTAGCTCCGCTGGTAATTCCTGACCTGACTGATTCTCTAACCAGCTGTCACGGCGGGCAATCCAGCGGTCCTCGCTCCACAGCTCAAGTTTTTTTCCCTGCCCTAAAAGAACAGTTCTCTTATCCAGTTCAGCATAGGCTCGCAGTGGCGGTGTCAGCTGGAGCCGCCCACTGCCATCGAGCTCAATATCCGTCGCGTGGCCTATTAACAAGCGCTGCACTCTTCGTGTCATCGGATCAAAGCTCGACATGGCGCCGACCTTTGCTTCAATCAGCTCCCAATCGGGACGGGGGTAAAGCAACAGGCAGCGTTCATCCGTGTCTATGGTAATGACCATTTCCCCGTTACACTGTTGCTCAAGCATCTCGCGATAGCGTGTCGGGATCGCGAGACGACCCTTAGCATCGAGATTGAGATTACTGACTCCCCGGAACATAATTTTGACCCAGTACCTATTCACGTTAACTGCGCTTGTTGTTTCGCGCTTGACTACCCACTCACCCCTGCAGCGGTTGAGCGGTGCTCGTTTAGACCTTCACTATCAATGGGTTAGCAGGCAGATGTGCGGCGAGAAGCCCAATGCTCCACAAAACTACACTTTTACCCACTTTTCCTCACTATGCACAATAAGAAGGACGTGAATTCTTGTCAAGGTATGAAATAGGAGATTTGTCTTTAAAACACAACGACTTAGGAGGAGTTCTGAAAGCTAGAGGTTATGCGCAAAAATAAACAGCAGGAATACATGAAGATAAAGCTGCAAGTTAATGTAACTTGTTAAGTTGCACATCCGTTAGAATTTTTTGGCATAAGAGAGTTATTTTAAATATCTAAATGGTGGCGGCGCGACAGCGATCTATGGCCAGCAGAGTCGAAAAAGCACTCGACTTAGGGAAAGACCGTCACTGATAAAATTTGAACCCGTCAATAAGTAGAGAGTTGACCGTAAGCCGGGTTCTGTCGAGGACAATCATTCATCTACGATACATGTCGCCATGCATCTTTAGCGACCTACCCGAATCCAATTGCGGGCCGCAACGATGGATTCCTATTTGGTCTTGCTCCGAGTGGGGTTTACACTGCCACGTCCGTTACCGCACGCGCGGTGCGCTCTTACCGCACCATTTCACCCTTACCCGAACCAGGTTCGGGCGGTTTATTTT
>JABMOJ010000245.1 GCA_013204195.1 SAR86 cluster bacterium | reverse complement strand
CTCTAGGCTTGAGTCTTTCTTAGAAGGCTTGAGACTTTCTGGGTGATGCTGACAGTCGGGCTCAGGCCTGTTTAGACGAGGTCTTTCTGCCACAGCACTTCATCGACACCCTGGCTTTTTGCCGTGTAGCGCGCGGCAACAAACAGGTAGTCTGACAGGCGGTTAAGGTACTTCAGGCCTTCTTCGTTGATGCTCGTATCAAGCGCGAGCGTGACGATGTCGCGTTCAGCTCGACGACAGATACTCCGCGCCATATGAAAGGTTGCAATTAAGCGTGAACCACCGGGGAGTATGAAATTCTCCAATGGCGCCAGCTCGGCATTCAGTTCATCTAAGCGGTTCTCAATGTCAGTCACGTGTTTGGCTGCGATAATGCGAAAATCGGGAATCGACAATTCTCCACCTAGATCGAAGATTCGGTGCTGACTGTAACGCAGAAATTCACCAATCGGCTGAATGCCCTCGTGTTGTTGCGCTATGATTTCTTCAATCAACAAGCCGAGTGTGCTGTTGAGTTCGTCGACGCTGCCGATCGCTTGAATGCGAGGAGCGTTCTTTTTAATTCGATGGCCGTCGCCCAGTCCCGTTTCGCCAAGATCTCCTGTGCGCGTATAGATTTTGCTGAGGCGTTTCCCCATGGGTTGTTTACTCCGTTAGGGTGTTAGATGTTTGACTAATATTTTGTCAGATTCGAATGCGTTGTCTAAATTCTGTTGAGCGGTGCGGATAATGACCTGAATGTTCGGTGGCCCAGAGTGGGCCTCGCTGGCACAAATGCTCATGCCGATGTTGGCAGGTAAGTAACCCACGGGCGTATTGTAACTTTTCAGGTTTACCCCATCGTAAATGCGTTGGTAGCACTGGGCCGTACATTGCTCGATAGAAGGCTGGATCAGCACGAGCGCAAATCGACCTGGCTCGAAGTAAGTGACAATATCCATAGGCCTGACGAGTTGCTGGATTTTCTTCGAGACGGCAAGAATCAATTGATCAGCCATTTTTTGGTCGTAATGGGCGATGACATCCGAATAATTTTCAACACTAACCATTAAAAAGCAGACCGCGCCGCCTCGAGATTCAATCTGTCGAACGCTATCGCTTAGGGTCTGTTCGGCAAAGCGACGGTTGCCCAGGCCCGTGAGAGGATCAATTAATTGATTTTGCTCCAAGACAGCGCAACGAGCCTGTAAATTTTGCGTCTCGATCGTCAGATCGTTGATTGTAGATGCCATCCTTGCGCCGGCCTTGATTTGCTGGGCCAGCATACGCAGTTGCTCTGGTTGGTCATCGATGGGTATAAAAGCATCAACACAAGCCTCAATACCATTCAGTACTGCGGCGTTTGGATGTTTGCCGACGATAATGATATAGCTAAAATGCTGCCTGTCTGCATTGATCTCTTGAATGGTTTCTGCGATCTCAATGTCGCTCATGTCATCGAGGGGGCTTTGTATGATGATGACGTGGGCTGGGTTTTCTTCCAGGCCCTGAAGTGCCTTCACTGCGCCCTTGTAAACCTGTTTAGTGCTACAGTCAGTGAGAGCGTCCGCAAACAGATGTTCGTCTGATTCACGGTTGAGGATAATGGCCACTGGTTGTTTTAACATGGTTGCGACCGCTCGAATCTAATCTGATATGCTGGAAAGTAGTAGCGCCCATTGTAGATAATCTGGAGGTAAATAGACATGCCATCTTTTGACGCTGTATCGGAAGTGGATTTACAGGAAGTGAATAATGCGGCAGATCAGGCTAATCGTGAGCTTTCGACTCGATTCGATTTCAAGGGTGTTAATGCCAGATTTGAGCGCAAGGACAACGAGGTGACCATGACCGCCGAGGCTGATATTCAGTTAGAGCAGATGTTGGACATACTCCGCTCCAAGCTGATCGCCCGTAAGGTTGATGTCAAGGTGCTGGAGGTCAAGGATCGGACCGCAAGAGGCAAATTGCTCCACCAGGTTGTCTTGGTCAAGCAGGGCATCGACATTGATCTTGCTCGAAAAATAGTCAAGCTGATCAAAGATCGAAAAATGAAGGTGCAAGCGGCGATCCAGGGTGAAAAAGTTCGAGTGACCGGCAAAAAGCGCGACGATCTGCAACAGGTGATGGCGCTATTGAGGGAGAACGAACTGGAAATGCCTCTACAATTTGATAATTTTAGAGAGTAGCCGAGCGACATTGCGCATGAGCTTAATTGATAGTCAAGAACGTCTTCGGCGTGGATAAATCGAGTCCCCAACAAAGCCATTTCGGTGATCCGCAGCTCAGTTGGCGTGAGGTGATCTCGATCTATCGGAATCCCCGTGTGATCGCCATGGCCTTTTTGGGTTTTTCCGGCGGTCTGCCGTTTCTGCTGGTTTTTTCCACACTAAGCGCCTGGTTGCGAGAGGCCGAGGTCAGCCGATCCACCATTGGTTTTTTTGCCTGGGTCGGTATCACTTATTCTATTAAGGTTTTTTGGGCACCGGTGGTGGATCGTCTGCGACTGCCGGTGATCGGCGCGTTGGGCCGGCGACGTTCTTGGATTCTGGTGGCCCAGGTTGGTATCGCGCTGGGATTGCTGGGCATGTCTATGATTGGTGCCCAGGATTTGCTGCTGTTGTCGTTGTTTGCCGTGCTGGTGGCATTCTCGTCGGCGACCCAGGATATTGCTATCGATGCCTATCGTATTGAGGCGGTGGCTGATCGCTATCAAGGCGCGATGTCGGCGGCTTATATTTTCGGCTATCGTGTCGCGTTGCTGGTGGCCGGTGCAGGTGCATTCTATCTGGCGGAGTATCTGGGCTGGACGCTGGCGTACCAGATGATGGCTGGGTTGATGCTGATTGGTGTGGTCACTGTGTTGTTGATCCGGGAGCCGGCGGCGAGCGGCATGCCAGAGCAGATTGCTGACGATCAGATCGTCAGGGCCTATCTGGCCAAACGCGGGTATTTGCCGCTCAGAGTCCAGCGCACCTTGACCTGGTTCCTGTCTGCTGTGGTTTTTCCCTTTGTTGACTTTTTTAAACGCAACGGGCGTTTTGGCCTAGTTGTTCTGCTTTTTATCGCGGTTTTTCGCCTGAGTGATATTGCCATGGGGATCATGGCGAATCCTTTCTATCTGGATATGGGCTACAGCAAAACGGACATCGCTAACGTGGCCAAGGTGTTTGGCTTTTTTATGACTATTGCGGGTTCGGCGCTCTGTGGTGTGCTGGTAGTCAAATGGGGCATATTGCGACCGCTGCTGGTGGGCGCGGTGGCCGTCGCTGTGACCAATTTGTTGTTTGCATTGCTGTCGACGCTTGAGCCCAGTTTGACCGGCTTGGCGATCGTGATCAGCGCGGATAATATCAGCGGCGGGTTTGCTGCCACGGCGTTTATTGCCTACCTCTCCAGTCTGACTAACCGGGCCTATACCGCCACTCAATATGCACTTTTCAGTTCCCTGATGACCTTGCCGGGCAAGTTTATCAGCGGTTTCTCCGGGGTTATCGTGGATGGCTGGGGTTACCTGCCCTTTTTCATCTTCGCCAGTGTGATCGGAATTCCGGCTATTTTACTGGTGATGCTGCTGATTCGGCGCGATAAGGCGTCATCGGCCAGCCAGTAAACTCACAGGACTGTCAGTCCCTACGGCTGCCACTGGTAAGCATGCAAGCTCACTCGGTGATTGGCAACGGCGACACCCTCGTTGGTTAAGTGCTGATATTGGCGGGTTGGATTCGGATTGGATATCTCGCCCCGGCTATTCACCACTCGATGCCAAGGTAGACGAGTCTCCGCGGGCAGTCGAGCGAGTATGCGGCCCACAAGCCTGGCCTGTTGAGGCATACCGGCAAGGTGAGCGATTTGTCCGTAGGTGGCGACCCGTCCCGCAGGAATACTGTTAACCAGCTGCCAGACTAGCACTTCAAGCTGTGCTGTTGGCGTCATCTGCTTGTTTGTCACTGTCTGAAGTTACCTCTGCGTGACGGAAGATGAAAATATATTTGGGCTGTCGGGTTGACTCTCAATAATTCGCCCATATTATTAGCACTCCAAAAGGGAGAGTGCTAAAAAATCGCCCCGAGCCACAGAAATAGTGGGTTTGCCATCCTGCCGACAGACTGATTGATCAGCGCTGTCTGGCCAGAATGGTTCAGGCCTGGTGTCATCTCTGGTGTGCCAAAGCGATAGTTTAGTTATTTTTATATTGTTCCACAAATAGCAGTGCTGGTTCGGCACGAGCAATTTGATCCAGAAATGGGAGAAATGAATGAATATCCGTCCATTGCAAGATCGTGTGGTTGTCCGCCGCATGGAAGAAGAAACCAAATCAGCCGGCGGGATTGTACTGCCAGGTTCAGCTGCAGAAAAGCCATCCAGAGGCGAAGTCCTTGCGGTGGGTCCAGGCAAGAAGAAAGAAGATGGCGGTCTCGTGCCCGTGGACTTGAAAGCAGGCGACAAGGTTCTCTTCGGTCAGTACTCCGGCAGCACCGTGAAAGTTGATGGGGAAGAGCTCCTCATCATGAGTGAAAGCGAAGTGTTTGGCGTAATCGAGTAAGACGACCAGCATTAACCATCCAAGATATTGAGGAATTAAGAATATGACAGCTAAAGACGTAAAATTTGGTGATTCTGCGCGTCAACGCATGCTGGCTGGTGTGAACTTGCTGGCTGACGCTGTAAAAGTCACACTGGGCCCAAAGGGCCGTAATGTCGTTCTCGACAAGTCTTTTGGTGCACCCACAGTGACCAAAGACGGTGTTTCTGTTGCGAAAGAAATCGAGTTAAAAGACAAGTTTGAAAACATG
>JABMOJ010000244.1 GCA_013204195.1 SAR86 cluster bacterium | reverse complement strand
TGACCGGCGCAAAGGAAGGCTGCGGTACGGGTGATTGTGGTGCCTGCTCGATTACCCTCGATGGGCGACTCGTGTGTGCCTGTCTGGTCCTGGGTGTTGAAGCTAACGGTCGTGAGATCGGTACCGTGGAGGGCATGGTTGAGGGTGGCAAGCTACATCCTTTACAGGAAAAATTCATAGAGCATGCCGCGCTGCAATGTGGCATTTGTACCCCTGGTTTCCTCGTCGCGGCGAAGACTCTGCTTGAGCGGAATCCGAACCCCAGCGAAGAACAGATTCGCTACGCACTGGCGGGAAATCTCTGTCGCTGTACCGGTTACGACAAGATTGTTCGGGCCGTGCAGGCCGCTGCAAAAGAAATGCGTAAAAAATGAGGATTTGCGTTGAACTTTAAAGGTTCGCATCGTCGGGAATGACCCGAAGAGCAACCAAATCAACAACAATCCACGCAATCATTAAAGACAGGAATTTGATATGGGACACGACACGAATTATCAAGATCGTGAGTTCAAAATTATTGGAACTCGCGCCAAACGACCAGATGGTATCGATAAGGTTACTGGCCGTGCAAAGTATGGCGCTGATACCTTTGCGCCGGGCCAATTGGTTGGCAAGGTGCTCAGATCGCCACATGCGCATGCCATTATTCAGAAAATCGATATTTCCAAGGCGGAGAAACTCGCGGGGGTCAAGGCCATCATTACCAGCGCTGACCTGCCAGACCTGACAGGTAGCAATCGAGGCATGACCGATATACTGGAAAACTGTATGGCCCGTGGACGAGCGCTGTATCACGGTCATGCCGTGGCGGCAGTGGCGGCTATCGATGAGCAAACGGCAAAGCAGGCGCTGAAACTGATCAAGGTAACCTATAAATTGCTACCCCATGTCACGGATCTGGACGAGGCAATGTTAGCCGATGCGCCAATCATCCAGGCCCATGTTCTACAAGATGGTAAGCCATCTAACATTGCTGGTATTTCGACCTTCGGTCATGGTGACGTAGACGCCGGTTTTGCCGAGGCCGATGTGATTGTCGAGAAGAGCTACAAGACCGAGCAGACCCACCAAGGCTATATAGAGCCCCATGCTTGCCTGGCGAGTGTTAACTCTGATGGCAGCGGTGAATTATGGGTGACGACCCAGGGGCATTTCAGCTTCCGCGTGGTGTGCTCGACGCTGTTGGGCCTGGATATGGCGAAACTGAAAGTTACTGCATCGGAAATCGGCGGCGGCTTTGGCGGTAAGACCCATGTCTGGACTGAACCATTGGCGCTGGCTTTATCGCGTAAGGCTAATCGACCGGTAAAACTCGTGATGACGCGAGACGAGGTCTTCAAGGCTTCTGGTCCAACCTCTTCTACCTCGATGGACATCAAAATTGGTGCCAAGAAAGATGGCACTATTACCGCGGCTACCGCCATGCTACGTTACCAGGATGGGGCTTTCCCCGGAATCTGGGGCATGCTCGGGGCCATGACAGCCTATGCCTGTTACGATCTGAAGAACGTCAAGACGGTGGGCCATGATATCCTAGTGAATCGACCTAAGGTCGCTGCTTATCGAGCGCCTTCGGCGCCTATGGCCGCCTTCGGTGTTGAAAGCACCATGGACCTTGTGGCCAAGGAAATTGGTATGAGCCCCCTTGACTTCAGGATCAAGAATGCCGCGAAAGAAGGCACTCAGGCGTCCTATGGTCCCATATACGGCCCGATTGGCATTGGCCCCACCCTTGAGGCGGTCAAGAAGCACCCGCATATGCGTGCCAAGCTGAAGAAGAATCAAGGTCGCGGCATGGCTTGCGGATTTTGGTTTAACTTTGGTGGCCAGACCTGCGTTGACCTCAATATCGGCCCAGATGGGACCGTATCACTCACCATCGGTACAATCGATGTCGGCGGTTCACGTTCATCACTGTCGTTAATCGTCGCTGAAGAGTTGGGCATTCCCTACGATCAGGTGCGAACGAATATTGGCGACACGGCGTCTCTTGGCCATAACGACACGACAGAAGGCAGTCGGGGTACGTTCTCGTCGGGAATGGCCGCGATCTTTGCTGCGCGGGATGCCGTTGGCGTGCTCCGCGCCCGAGCGGCGAAAATGTGGGATATTCCTGTTGATGATGTTGTCTGGGCTGACGGTGTCGCCACGGCTACAGGTGAGAAGCACAGCAACCTGCCGCCATTGACCCTAGCGGCCATTGCCGCCAAGGCAGCTTCCACTGGCGGGCCGATTGCCGGCCACAACGAGGTCGTTGCCGACAATGCTGGTGTATCTTTTGCGAGCCATATCTGCGACGTTGAAGTGGATCCTGAGACCGGCGGTACGAAGGTTATTCGTTATACCGTTATTCAGGACGCCGGCAAGGCGATCAATCCGGACTATGTGGAAGGCCAGTTTCAAGGTGGTGCAGCTCAAGGTATTGGTTGGGCGCTGAATGAAGAGTATATCTATGGTGCCGATGGTTGCCTGCAGAATACGGGATTCTTGGACTACCGAATTCCGGTTTGTT
Source organism: SAR86 cluster bacterium (assembly GCA_013204195.1). Lineage (GTDB taxonomy): Bacteria > Pseudomonadota > Gammaproteobacteria > Pseudomonadales > Azotimanducaceae > UBA4582. Next base: position 2,936 of record JABMOJ010000244.1, on the reverse strand, counting down.
CGGACCTACCCTTCATTGACACGCAGATTTTGGAGATCCCCAACCCTAATCATCCTTACGGTGTTCGTGGTGTCGGTGAAACTTCGATCGTGCCACCGTTGGCGGCGATTGGTAATGCCGTGTCACATGCTGTCGGTGTGCGTATGACGCATATTCCGATGTCAGCGCCACGCATTCTGAAAGCGATAGATGACGCTAAGGCCTAAAGCCAGGGGCTAGATTCGTGCCTTGGCGTGACTCCCGCCCTCGAGTCAGATCTTGACTCGGGGGAGGGTAACGCCGATCAAGTGACGGAGTATGATCAATGCCCAGAATCAGTCTGACATCATCCTTGCGCGATGCTGTGGATGGCGCAGAATCAATCGAGCTGCATGCGGAAACCATTGGCGAGATGTTTGCGAAGCTGGCTGAACGCTACCCTAGAATGGCAGACCGTATTGATGCTGGAATCGCGGTGGCGATTGATGGTCAAATTTATCGGGATGACTGGAATACCAAAATTCCAGCTGATGCCGCAGAGGTGTTCCTGTTGCCGAGAATACAGGGCGGTTAGGCATCCAATAGAGGGAACCGTCGAGTGAGCCGAAAGTCGGTCGCGGTGCTGCTACCCTTGATGTTTTGAGCTGAAGCGGTTGGTATTTCTGCGGAGCTTGTAGGCCTTCGTAACACGCCAATTCCCAAGATGGATCACTGGGTGAGCTGGGAATAGTGAATAATCTGAATCTCCACTTCAAGCAAATTTGGCTAGGGAAATTATGATGAGTCTCAACGGAAAAGTCGTTTTAATCACAGGAGCTGGGCGTGGTATTGGTCTGGGTATCGCCCATTGTTTTGTTCGACAAGGGGCTTCGGTAGTGGTTACCGACCTGGACTTGGCAATGACCCAGGCGGCGGCGTTGGAGCTCGGTCAGGACGCCATGGGTTTGGTGGCCGATGCGGCCAGTCAGGTTGCGATGCGTGACGCTGCCAACCAAGTAATCGCGCGCTATGGCAAGTTGGATATTCTCGTCAACAATGCGGGTATTGGCGGTCCTTTGACGCAATTTGAAGAAATTTCCGCATCGGATTCGGCCTTTTTAGGTATGAGTGATGAGGTTTGGGACGAGCAGTTGATGTTTAACTTGAGAACGGCATTTTCATCGTCTAATGCGGTGGTACCGCACCTGACTGACGGTGGCTCGATCATCAATATCGCTTCGATTGCCGCGCTTGGTCCGACGACAATGTTACCGGCCTATGGTGCCGCCAAGGCGGGTGTTGTGCATTTAACCAAAACCCTCGCCATGGAACTCGCGCCACGCAGAATCCGGGTCAATTGTATCTGCCCAGGTCTGTTATGGACCCGCGCCTGGGAGCTATTGACGACTCAGATGCAGTCTAACCAACCAGAATTGGCCAATATGTCTTTGCGCCAGATCTTCGAGGCAACTGTCGCTGAAATGACCCCCCTGGGTGGCGAACAAACACCCGAGGATATTGGCAATTTGGCGGTATTTTATGCTTCTGATAATGCGCGCATGATTACCGGTCAGGTGGTGGCCGTCGATGGTGGCATATCAACCAAGTAAAACGTCTAAGCTCTGGAATGTTCATCTGAGGTTTGATCTTGGTGCATTTTTGACAAGGCGCTGAGTACTTCGCCGCCGAGATCAACTTCCTCCTCTGGCGCTTGGGTGCAAACCTTCAGGTTAAACAGCCGGCAACCTGAGTCGACATAGGGTGCGAGTTGTTCGGCAACCTGTGCCGGGGTACCAAAGGGGGTATAGCGTTCAAATTGTTCAAAGGGTACATGGTAAAACTTCTCCATGGCCTGCTTTACTACTGCCTTGGCTTTGACTGGGTCAGCATCGACGCCAATCCAGGGTTGATAGCCATGTAACCATTGCGGGGCAGTGCGATTAGCGGCCAGGGCGTACTCGTCAATCAAACCGGTTGCCTCGGCATAGCGCTTTGCCGAACACCAGACTCCGATCCAACCGTCAGCATAAGTCGCGGCGCGGCGCAGGGCTGCGTTGGACCGACCGCCAACAATAATTGGTATGGCTTGGCTTGGCATTGGCCGAATGCGCGCTTGCTCGATAGTAAAGTGTTTGCCATGAAACGTCAGTTCTTCGCCGTTCATCAGCCCGCGAATAATTGCCAATGACTCGTTGGTCAGGGCGCCGCGGGTCGCTGGGTTAACACCGCAGATCTCGATTTCATGACGATCCTCGCCACCAATGCCGACACCGAAGGTCATGCGCCCGGGGGCTATCCTGGCCATGGTGGCGAGTTGTCGAGCGACTGGCAGCGGATGTCGCAGGGGCAGCAAATAAATGCTAATCATGACGCCGATGGTTGGGTGCAGTTGCGACAGGGCGGCAACCTCTACAAATCCGTCAGTTCCCGAGCCGTCTCTGAATGAGACGTGATCTGCCATAAATAAATGATCGAAGCCACGATCAACAATCTGGCTGAGGGTGTCTCTGCGCGCTTGAATATCCATATTCCACAGGGTGCTGGGGGTGGCTAGACCAAACTTCAACTTCAAGTGATTCTCCTGCTTTTTATATAATCAGCGGTATGGGTTGTTCGTCCCTGACCGGCGCGACATGTCTCGTTAAAGGCCTGGTCCGACGTCATCCAGGCCTAGTAACACCCGTCCCGCCATCTCCATGACGGCTTCTCCCACCATCATGTGTTGTGAGGCGACATGAACATCTCGAAAGTGCTGCTGCAAGCATGAGGTCTCAAATACCGATGTGCCGCCAACGACAGTGTACATGCGATCGATGACTTCTATCGCGGTTGTTACGGCGTGCACATTCGCTGTTCGAATCGCGCGGCGTGATGCCAGGGTGTCATCATCGCTCTGGGCATTGCTCCAGGCGGCATCGATAGTCTGATAAAACCAGGCGCGCGCTGCTTGTAATTTGGTATCGGCATCGGCCAGGTCT
>JABMOJ010000243.1 GCA_013204195.1 SAR86 cluster bacterium | reverse complement strand
TACTCTGCCTTCGGCTCTACATGCTTAGTTCGTTTATTGTTTAACCTTTCACTGGCCCAGCGAACAGGGATTAAAAGGCGAGCTTGCTTTAGTTTTAGCTGTGTCAGCCACAAGCGGGGCTTGGCAGCGGTCCCATGAGACGCGCACTCGGTTTGAATACATGGGCACATCCGCCCCGAGTCAAGCTTAACTTATTCTAAAAAACGAATTTTTTAGTTTAAGCGGCTAATGCGTAGTTTTCGTCGTTGGCAACTATAAAAGTTACAGCGATTGATTTACGAGAGTCACTACCCTCTCGGCATGCACCTTGGGTTTCGTAACCAGCGTCGAATCCAGATCGCCCCCAGTTTGAAACTTACAATGTCTTTCTATCTTCGGCCAGCCGTGGCCGATTGTTCATCTTACAGGACTTTAGATGGGGTTGCCCGCGACTTGTTCAACCCACATTTATTTATTTATTGTGGGCCTTCATGATTCTGCCCTTGTCGCGGTTCCAGTCCCGGTCTTTGAGGGTGGCGCGCTTGTCGAACTCTTTTTTGCCGGTAGCTAGGGCGACTTCGAGTTTGACGCGATGGCCTTTCCAATACATGGCGACGGCGACACAAGTCTGGCCCTTTTGTTGGGTAGCTGTGGCCAGGCGCGCGAGCTCCCGTTTGTGCATCAGTAATTTTCGGCTACGCATGGGTTCAGGCACCACATGCGTCGAGGCGGCGAGCAACGGTGTGATATTACAGGCCAGCAGAAAAGCTTCGCCATTTTTCAAAAACACATAGGTGTCCGTGAGCTGCACTTTGCCAGCTCGGATTGATTTCATTTCCCACCCGGTTAGCACCAGACCCGCCTCGAACCGCTCGTGTAGCTGGTAATCGAATTTAGCGCGTTTGTTTAAGGCGATAGTGCCAGGTGAGGTTTTGGCTTTAGTGGCGGCCATAATTACTCTCTTGTGGGGGCGTTATTATAGGCGGGAGTGTCGGAAAGTACAGGATTGGTAGCACGCCGCTGTTGAGGCGTGGGCGTAAATCACTGACAATGCGGGCTTGAGGATAAATTAGCGGGTTGTTGGTATGGCGTTAGGTTCAGAGTCAGTACATGGCATGTGGTCTTCCCGGTTGATGTTTATCATGGCGGCAGCTGGTTCAGCCGTCGGCCTGGGGAATATCTGGCGGTTTCCCTATGTTGCGGGTGAGAACGGTGGTGGCGCCTTTGTGCTGGTTTATCTGGGCTGCATTTTTCTGATCGGGGTGCCGATTATGGCGTCTGAGATTTTGTTGGGGCGAGCTGGTCGGCAGAGTCCGATCAATGCCATGCGTGATTTGGTGGCCCATTCGAATGCGAACCCCCTATGGCAGGCGATTGGCTGGATGGGCGCCCTGGCAGGTTTTATGATTCTGTCGTTCTACGCTGTGATCGCGGGCTGGGCGATGTCCTATTTGTTTCAAATGGGTTCCGGGGCGTTTACAGGTACCGATGCGGTTCAAGCAAAGGCGGCATTTGACGCCTTGACTCACGATGTGGGGGCGGTGGTGGGCTGGCATACGGTGTTTATGATGATGACCATTGCCATTGCTGCTCGGGGCGTTGGTGCCGGGCTTGAAAGCACGGTCAAAATTTTGATGCCGGCCTTGTTCTTCCTGCTGGTCGTACTGGTCATTTACTCGGGCGTGACCTCCGGCAAATTTACAGAGGGTTTGTCCTTCCTGTTTTCCTTTAACGTCGAAAAGCTCACCTGGAATGGCGTGCTGATCGCTATGGGTCAGGCGTTCTTCACCTTGAGCCTGGGCATGGGCGCGATCATGGCCTATGGCGCCTATATGCCGAAAGATGTCTCCATCATTGGTACCGCAGCCACCATCGCATTACTGGATACGGTTGTTGCCTTGATGTCAGGTATGGTGATCTTTCCTTTGGTATTCGCCAACGGCCTGGAAAGCTCGGCTGGTCCAGGCTTGATGTTTGTGACGCTACCGCTGGCCTTTGGACAAATGACTGGCGGGGCATTTTTTGGGGCCGTGTTTTTTTTGTTAGTGACCTTCGCGGCAATTACCTCGTCGATATCTCTGGTTGAGCCGGCCATCGCCTGGTTGATTGAGCGCCTGAAGACCTCTCGAACCAAGGCGGCTCTGGTCGTTGGCGGCCTGGCCTGGTTGATGGGTCTGGGTAGTGCCTTTTCATTCAATATCTGGGCAGACCTGCACTTCATCAATGGCATGACGTTTTTTGACCTGATGGATTATGTGTCGAATAATATTTTGCTGCCGCTGGGCGGCGTGCTGATCGCCTTGTTCGCCGGTTGGGGCATTGACCAACAAATCACTCGGGATCAACTCGCCGTCCGCCCCATGGTGTATCAAACCTGGCGCTTCGTGACGCGTTTTATAGCGCCCACGGCGGTATTCCTGGTGTTCTTATTGGCGTTTTTCTAAGGCTTATGCGTACTGTTAAACGGTCTGCCCTGGTCCCTTATACAACGGCACAGATGTACCACATCATCAATGATATAGGCCGCTATCCGGAATTTCTGCCTTGGTGCGTGGGCAGTGAAGTCTTGGTTGCTTCAGAGTCTGAGTTGGTTGCCCGTCTGGATTTGGCCAGAGGCGGTCTGTCCCAGAGCTTCACTACTCGGAATCGTCTGTCGCCGCCGGATGGTGTGACCCTTGAGCTGGTTGATGGTCCGTTTACCGCGCTATCAGGTGCCTGGGCGTTGCAGGCGCTCGGCGAGGAAGGCTGTAAAATCAGCATGCAATTGCAGTTTGAATTTAATAGTCGAGTGATGAATGCCGCCCTGGGGCAGGTTTTTACGGGCGCTGTGGATAAGATGGTTGAGGCGTTCTGTCAACGAGCGGATCAGCTGTATGACTGATCGCCTGGTCATTGAGGTCGTCTATATCACCCCTGACGCTGAACGGGTGGTCAGTGTTGAGCTGGCCGCTGATGCTGTAGTGGAAGATGCCATAGTCGCGTGTGGCATTCTACAGGCTGCGCCAGAGCTGGATCTAGAAACATTACAGATTGGAATTTACGGGCGTCTGGTCAGCCTCTCAACCAAGCTTGAGGCCGAGGAGCGAGTCGAGATCTATCGGCCGTTGGTGCTTGACCCCATGGCTGCGCGTCGGCAGCGGGCTCAATCGACCGTGCAACAGCGCCCTGGTCGGCGCGCGAGACAAGCCCGGAATGCCGCGCTCAACAATTTGGATAACGGCTAGCCTAGCCGTATTTTAGTCGTCACCGAGGTCTAGGTGGCTTCCGGCGTGGGGCTGAAGTCGCCCTCGAAATGACTGAGTCGTTCTTCTATAAAGTGCAGGTGCAGTTCGTTAATAATGCGATCGCCACCCGCAACCTGGATCGAATAAATATAGTCCCAGCGATTCTGGTTTAGTGAATCGTTAATCACCGCGTTGCCAAGCACAAATCTGACCTGGCTTTTGCTCATGCCAGGCTTGAGCTTGTCGATCATGGTCTGGGTGATCACATTGCCCTGCTGGATCGAAATGCGATGTACGCCCGGAAAGCGCAATGAAGAGCAGCCGCTGGCGAAGCTGCAGAGAACAAGAATGGAGATGGCTGTGCTGAGGCGATGTCTGATCAATGTAGTCCTGGTCCTTCCAATGTAATGCTAAAGTCGCGATACTGGGTGCCTAGTGTATCGCGCAATGAGTCTCTTCACCATGGCTGCAGAATCTCAAGATCTTAAAGACGCGGGTCTGAAAATAACATTGCCGCGGATTAAGATCCTCCAAATCCTCGAAAGTTCGAAGGTTCATCACCTGAGCGCTGAAGATGTCTATAAGCACCTGCTTCAAAATGATGAAGAAATCGGTTTGGCCACTGTCTATAGGGTTCTGACCCAATTCGAATCTGCTGGGCTGGTAATCCGTCATCATTTTGAGGGTGGCCACTCGGTGTTCGAGCTCTCTACCAATGATCATCACGATCACCTGGTCTGTGTTAAATGCGGGCTGGTTGAAGAGTTTCATGATGAGGAAATCGAACGGCGGCAGGAAAATATAGCGCTCGAGCGGGGCTTTGAGCTCACGGATCACAACCTTAATCTGTATGGGTTGTGTCCCCAGTGTCGTTGATTTTCGCTTCGAGTATGGTCGATATTGGCTGAGGGCTCTGTGCCTTAATTCGCCTGGGCAGTGTTATACATGGCTTTGGCGTGATCGAGTGATTGTTGAGTCAGCTCGACGCCGCCGAGCATGCGGGCAATTTCTTCGATTTTTCCCTCGGCCCCCAAGGTGGCGATCTCGGTTCTAGCTTTTGTTTGGTTCTTGCCTTTGCCCGCGCCAGTGGACTTGGTCACAAGATAGTGCTGATGTCCCTGGGCTGCAACCTGAGGCAGGTGGGTGACGCAGACAATTTGGGCTTTGCCGCCAAGATTTCGTAGCAAGCTGCCGACGACTTCGGCCACCGCGCCGCCGATGCCAACGTCGACTTCATCAAATACCAGGCTGGGGACTTTTGATGTGTCGGCGGTGACGACCTGAATGGCCAGGCTGATTCGGGACAGCTCGCCACCAGATGCGATTTTGTTCAATGACCGGGGCGCCTGGCCTGGATTCGTACTGATCAGGAACTCTACTTCTTCGAGCCCGCCTGGTGCGATGAGGCTGGTTTCGATCGGGGTCAGGTTAGCCTTAAAAATCGCGCCGTGCATGCCAAGCTTGACCAATTGCTCGGTGACTTGGCATTCCAGGGTTGTTGCTGCTTTGATGCGGGCGTGGCTTAGGCGAGTGGCGACATCGCGATAGCTTGATGACAGGGTTTGGGTGCTGGCGGTCAGGCTATCGATTTCTGCGTCAACATTATCGAGGCTTTTGATCTCTGCCTGAATGTCGAGAGTAAAGGCCTGAATGTCGCCGGGTTTAATTCGGTGCTTGCGCGCAATATCATAGATGCTGGTCAAACGCGCTTCTACTTCGAGCAAGCGTGTGGGGTCAGCTTCGATGGTGTCGGCAAATCGTTGTAGGTCTGAGACGGCTTCTTCTAGCTGAATTTTGCTGCTGATGAACAATTCGGTTACAGGCGCCAGGGCGTCGAGTTCTATTGCCTGCAAAAGATGCAGGGCTTGGCTCAGCTGGCTTAAAATATTGCCTTCTTCGTTGAGTTCGCAGGCTTGCAGGGCCGCGTCACAGTTACGCAAAATTTCATCAACGTGGCTGAGCTGCTGTTGTTCCTGTTCAAGGCTGATGTGTTCATCGGCTTCAATCGCCAATTGCTCGAGTTCCTCAGCTTGATAGGCCAGTAACTGTACGCGGGCTGTTTGCTCGGCATTGTTAGCCCGCAAAGATTCGAGACGTTTCCGGGCCTTGTTAAATTGCTCCCACAGTTCATGGACTTGGCTAGCTAAGGGCAACACGTCGCCAAACTCGTCGAGCATGCGGCGGTGATTGTCTTTTTTGAGTAGCGATTGATGTTCATGCTGGGAGTGGATATCGATGAGCATCTCTCCCAGGGTTTTCAGGTCTGCCACGGTGCTGGGCGAGCCGTTGATAAAGCCGCGGGAACGACCGTCAGCACTGAGAGTGCGGCGTAAGATACATTCTCCGGCGTTATCAATCGGTAGTTCGTGTGCGGCGAGCCAGTGTTTAGCCGGCAGGTTGTCGCTGATGTCAAAGGTGGCGTGAATCTCGGCCCGGTTCGCAGCGTCGGCAATCAGACCTGTATCGGCGCGGTCGCCAAGGGTGAGCCCCAGCGCATCGAGAATGATGGACTTGCCGGCCCCGGTTTCGCCGGTAACCACGGTCATACCCGATTCGAACTCGAGTTCGAGATGGTCAACCAGCGCAAAATTTTGAACCGTTAAATGGGTGAGCATGAATTTACCTAAGTCGGTGGCAGTTCAATTAAACGCCACGGCTTACCCAGTCTGCAAGCCGGCGCAGACAAATTTTACCTTGAATTTGTTCTGCTGTATTGCTGTCAGCTTCATCGGGCGGGTATATTGAGGGATCGTTCAAGTAATATGTTGGCAGCAGCGTCAATGATAGATAAACGCCAGATCAGTGAAAAAGCCCAGATAGTGTTGAAAACACTTATCGAGCGTTACATCGCCGACGGCCAGCCGGTGGGTTCTAAAACCTTGGCGGCGCAGCCTCAAGTGACCGTCAGCTCTGCGACCGTGCGCAATATCATGGCTGATCTGGAAGATAAAGGTTACGTCACCTCGCCCCATACCTCCGCCGGACGTGTGCCGACAGCCATGGGTTATCGGTTCTTCGTTGACAGCTTGTTGGACATGGCGCCGCTGGGGAGTCAGGATCTGCGGCAGATGCAGCGTCAGCTGGATCCTGACTGGTCGGCTCATCAATTGGTTCAATCGACTTCAGGCATCTTGTCAGACGTCACGCGAATGGCCGGTCTGGTGACCATTCCGCGGCGCGAACAGGTGACCCTGCGGCATGTGGAATTCCTTAGCTTGAGTGAAAAGCGGGTGCTGGTCATTTTGGTGCTGGCTGATCATGAAGTGCAAAATAGGATTATCTACACTGACGCCGCGTATACGGAAATTCAGCTCAAGGAGGCGTCTAATTATATCAACCAATCTTTTTCGGGCCGATCCTTGCGGCACATCCGCGAACAATTGATCACGGCAATGAAGTCTGACCATGAAAATCTAAACGTTTTGATGATGGCGACTCTGGAAGTTGCTGAAAAAGCGTTCGAGCAAGATGAGGCGGATGGCTACGTCTTGGCGGGTCAGGAAAACCTCGTCGAGATATCTCCAGATATGGCTCGTGACGATATCCGCAACCTGTTTCAGGCGTTTTCGCTAAAGGGTGATATTTTGCATCTGTTAGACCGCTGTCTAGCGGGTGAGGGGGTGCAGCTGTTTATTGGTGAAGAGTCTGGGTACGAGTTACTCGACGAGTGTAGTGTCGTGATCTCGCCGTATCGGGTCGATGGTCAATTGGTTGGTGTTTTGGGTGTCATCGGACCGACACGCATGGCCTATAACCGCGTTATTCCAGTGGTTGATGCCACCGCCAGGCTGCTCAGCGCGGCCCTTGGCAGTTCGTTGTCCCGCCACTAATTATCGCTGTCAGGCGATAGTTTCCTGCTTCTGTGTAATCTCAAGTCTTATACCCTTGAATCTTGCAGGGGTAAGCCCCATATACCTTTGACTTCAAAATTACTGATCTGGAGTCAGGGTGCATGGCGAATTTCGACGAACAACAAACGACACAGACTGATGCCAGCGAGCGACATGATGAGCTGGTTGTAAATGACTTAGAGGCTGCGATCGAAGCTGAGATTCTCGAGCCAGAGGATGGGAATATCGATACCATGTCGCCCAGCGAGTTGCGCGCGACAGCATACGGCGCCCAGGAAGAAGCAGAAAAGTTCAGAGACGCAGCCTTGCGTGCGGAGGCGGAGATGCAAAATCTCCGGCGTCGTACCGAGCGTGAAGTCGAGCATGCGGTTAAGTACGGCGTCGAAAAGTTGATTCAGAGCCTGCTGCCAGTGGTCGACAGTCTAGAGAAATCTATTGAGTCGGCCGAGCAATCCGAAGC
>JABMOJ010000242.1 GCA_013204195.1 SAR86 cluster bacterium | reverse complement strand
TTTACCTTCAGGGATGACGAAGCTGATTCCGCGTAGAATTTTTCGGTCTGGATCATAGGCGAAGTGGACATCCTTGAATGCCAGATTAGCCGCGCTCACGACCAGAGGTGTAGCATTTTGCTGATCTTGAATTTCCGGAACCGTATCGAGCAGTTGGAACATAAACTCCATGTCTACCAGCGCCTGGCGAATCATGCGATAGGAAGATCCAAGGAATCCCAAGGGTATGAATAACTGCAGCATAAAAGTGTTCAGCATCACAACCTCGCCGGTAGTGAGTAAGCCGGCTGAGTAGTCTTGGATGGCGATGATCAAAATCATCAGCTGACAGGCGACCCTGACCAGCAATTGTCCGCCGTTGAGGACGCCCAGGGTCGTCTGGCTTTTCACCGCGGCGTCCATATAGTGCAACAGCGCATCGTTGTAGCGATCTGCCTCGTACCGCTCATTGCCGAAGTACTTGACGGTTTCAAAATTCAGCAGACTATCAACGCCGATCGTCGTGGCGCGAGATTCCTGCATCACCATCTCTCGACGAAATTGCGTGCGCCATTCGGTAAATAGCAGGGTAAATAAAATGTAGGCGCTGATGGCGATCAAAATGACCAGTACATATTTGGGCGGATAGGCATACGCGAGATAGCCGCTCACCATGGCGACCTCAAACAGGGTTGGCGCGATATTAAATGCAAACAGACCAGTGGTTTGTTGGAGTGCCCGTGTTCCCCGTTCGATGGCGCGGGAAAGACCGCCAGTGCGTCGATCCAGGTGAAAGCGCATCCCAAGTTGATGGAGGTGTTTGAATGTCTGCAACCCGAAGACCCGCTGAGCGTATTCGGATACGGGCGTAAAAACAGCGCTTCGCAACTCATTCAGCGCGCCAGGCAGGAGCACAGTCAAGCCGTAGATGAAGGCGAGTATCCAGAGTCCGTCAAGGGCGCGACTGCCTGTTGTTAGCCCTTCGAGACCATCAATCAGATCCTTCAGAACAATGGGTCCGTAGACATTGGCGATTCGCCCCAAGAGCAGGCAGCTAATGGCAATAACAACCCGTAGTTGCATTTCGCGGTTGTTAGCTGGCCACAGGAACGGCAGGATTGAACCGATAGTTTGCATCGCGCTGCGTTTCTTGACGCCCTCGACATCTAGCGGATCTGAGAATGCCATGCTGTGGGGATTATGTTCCATGGGCGCAATCTACTATGAACGCTGCGGGCTGTCTGCCGATTTCGCTGAGCGCTGAGCGCCGAGGGGCTTCGGCGTGTGAGCGTCACAGGGTATTTTTCCGCTCATAATACCGCGTCGGGTGTCGTATACTGGCCCCATGTCGAATGTTGAAACCAATCAAGTGAATGCACCTCTGGACCAATCGCCGGTGATGGCGCCGCGATCATGACAGTCTTTGCTCAACAATTAGCCGATGAACTGGCGACGGAGGCGATGGGGCGACGTCTCAGTGTGTTGTTGAATGGCAGGGGTATTGTTTACCTTAGCGGTGAGCTGGGCGCGGGGAAAACCACACTGTCGCGGGGTATTCTTCGGGGAATGGGCTATACGGGCGCCGTCAAGAGTCCGACGTTCACGCTCGTGGAGCCCTACGAAATGGCAGAGCAGGCAGCCTATCATTTTGACCTTTACCGACTGGAAGATCCCGAAGAGTTTGAGTATCTGGGCATTGATGAGTACCTGGAAAGTGGTCATCTGTGTTTGTTAGAGTGGCCGGAGAAGGGTCTCGGACACATACCGCGTAGCGATTTGACGATTGATCTCGAGGTCTTGGCAGAGGGGCGCTTATTGGTCGTTACTGCCAATTCGGCCTTCGGCGAACAAATTTGTCACGGTCTGATAGAATCTGCGAAATGATTCAGCCGAGTAGAAACAGGACGTGATGCCGACGATTAAATGCAAAGGCAGGTTGCTGGGTTTCTTAATTGTGGCAATGATGAGCTGTGTTGGTCACTCAGCGCTGGCGAATGCCGTGGTTATCGACAGCGTCAGAATTCGTTTGGCGCCTGATCGCACCCGCATCGTGTTCGATTTGAGTGGGCCGGTTGAGCACAGGATATTCGCCTTGGTGAGCCCTAATCGGTTGGTTATCGATATTGATGGCGCGACCCTCGACCAAGAATTTTCTGCAGCCGAGCTGAAGGGCACGCCGATTCGTTCGGTGCGTGCCGGCATCCGTGATAGTAGCGACCTGCGAGTCGTGCTCGATTTGCGCGACGAGGTCAAACCCCGAAGTTTCGTCCTCAAGCCTATTTTGCAATATGGCGATCGGTTGGTGGTCGACTTGTATACTGCCGAGCAACAATCGGTGCCTGCTGTTCAAAAGTCGGAGCAGATTGTCAGGCAGATGCGCGATGTGGTGGTTGCCGTTGATGCTGGACATGGTGGCGACGATCCTGGTGCGATAGGGCCAGGAAAGCTGTACGAAAAAGATGTGGTGCTCGCCATTGCCACCAAACTGTCTACCCTGTTTGATAAAGAGCCTGGGTTTAAGTCAGCAATGACCCGTACGGGGGATTACTACCTGGCCCATCGTAAGAGAACGGATATAGCTCGCCGGGTTGAGGCTGACATTTTTCTTTCCATTCACGCCGATGCCTTTATGACGCCCGATGCCAGTGGCGCCTCGGTGTATGCTATCTCTCAGAAGGGTGCAACCAGTGAAACAGCGCGCTGGTTGGCAGAGAAAGAAAATCGGGCAGACCTCATTGGTGGGGTCGGACTCGATGATAAAGATGATCTGCTGGCCGGCGTGTTACTCGATTTGACGATGACCCGCAGTTTGTCGGCAAGCTTGGATATGGGGCAAGAGGTTCTAAGCGCGATCAAGCCGCTCAACCGACTCCATAAAAAGCAAGTTGAGCAGGCGTCATTCTTGGTGCTTAAGTCGCCAGACATTCCTTCTTTGTTGATCGAGACAGGATTTATCTCGAATCCAGCGGAGGCGAAAAAATTAAGAACCCGGGCCCATCAAGAGCGCATGGCGCAGGCCATTTTCAGTGGCGTTAAAAAATATGTGGGCCAAAGTCCGCCGTTGGGTTCCTATTTGGCTGAGAAAAGTCAGGCCAACTCGGCTGGATTGGCGACCTATAAAATCGTACGTGGTGATACCCTGTCAGCGATTGCGGTTAAGCATAGTGTTAGTGCTGAGCGTCTGAAGGTCTATAATGGCTTGAGAAATGACCGCATTAAAATTGGTCAGTTATTGAAAATTCCTACTAGCTAAACGCCCTTGGGGTCATCTTTATGCACCGTATTATGCAATTGAATCCCCGCCTGTCGAATCAGATTGCCGCTGGCGAGGTTGTTGAGCGGCCGGCATCTGTCATCAAGGAATTGCTTGAAAACAGCCTTGATGCGAATTGCACTCGTATCGATATTGATCTTGAAGCCGGCGGTATCAAGCTTATCAGGGTCAGGGATAACGGCGCGGGCATTCACCAGCAAGACCTGACGTTGGCTTTGAGTCGCCATGCCACCAGCAAAATTAGTCAGACCGAGGACCTGGAAGCGATCTCGACCTTGGGTTTTCGAGGTGAGGCGTTGGCGAGCATGGCATCGGTTTCGCGATTAACGTTGACAAGCAACGCCAGTGAGGATGCTGCGTCTGGGTGGCGAGTTAGTGTTGCTGGACAAGATATGCAGGCCAGTGTTGTGCCTGCCCCCCACCCCCGGGGTACCACCGTCGAAGTCAAAGATTTGTTTTTCAATACGCCGGCCCGACGTAAATTTATGCGAACGGAGAAAACCGAGCTGCAGCGAATTGAAGACGTGTTGCGAAAGCTCAGTCTGAGTCATCTGCAGGTGGCGATTTATCTTAACCATAACGGCAAATTATTGCGTCACTTCGCGCCCGCGGCGGACGAAGCTGACGTCACTCGGCGCCTTGCCGCAGTGTTCGGGCAGGGTTTTATCGAGAATGCTATTTATTTGGAGCAGGCATTTCCTGCAGAGCAAGGCGGTATCGGTTTGCAGCTTCGCGGCTGGGTCGGTTTGCCCACTTACTCCCGCAGCCAAGCGGATCAGCAGTACTTTTACGTCAACAACCGCATGATCCGCGAC
>JABMOJ010000017.1 GCA_013204195.1 SAR86 cluster bacterium | reverse complement strand
GGCTGGCAACAAAGCTTTACAAAAAATACCCGGGGGCCATCGCGTGGGTGCCGGGCAGCGGTTTGGCCTTGTCGATCCCATTTTATCTCTATGCCTTCACGACAGAGAGTCTGCTACTTGCTGCCATCTGCTTGATGATTGGCGGTTTCGTGAAGTACGGCTATCTCGCCGCCCAATACACTATTGGCCAGGGTGTTGTGAGCATGCGTGTGCGTGCAATGGCGACTGCTGTATTACTGTTCGTCGTCAATCTCATCGGCTACGGATTTGGGCCCTTGTTCATCGGCGCCATTTCGGACATTTTCTTTGTTAGCGGCATCGCTGAGCTTGGCGTGGCGACTGAGGAGCTGGCGCGAAATCAATGCCATCCGGCTGTGGTAGGCGAGTTGAGCGACAATCTGCAAAATGTCTGCGGCGAAGTTTACTCACAGAGTCTGCAGTCGGCGATGGTCATTATGGCTGCCCTGTACGCCGCCAGTTCGCTGTTCTTCCTGCTGACCTGGCGGCGACTCGATAAGGATATGGTAGACAGGAACTAACAACCGTTCCTCGCATATAAACGGGGTCGGAGCCATGACTCCGACCCCTGATTCTGATCATTCCAATTTACGTCACTGTGGCTAGGCCTATGGCAAACAGGCCTAGTCGGGGACGCCTCTCGGTGTTTCGCGTTGCGAAATCACCTGCCGGCATTCATGTTTTGCGCCTTTGGCGCAAAGACACGAATCTAGTCGGGGACGCCTAGTCTGATCTGAATTGTCGGATGGGTTTCCAGAACCACCAAATCATGGCGGTTGCTGTAATTGATATCACGCCACCCAATAACATGGTGTTGTTAGCGCCAATGGCGCCGGCCCAGGCGCCCACCCAAATGGTGCCAATATTGTTGGCGGTTTGAGCGGCCAGAATCATTAGGGCGTAGGCACGCCCGCGCATATGATCCGGCGTGGTGAGCATCACGGTTGTTGCTCTAACCGCGACTGTGACGGCGTCTGCTGCGCCCAACAAGCCTATCATCAACAAACCCATCCAGAGTGAGTTCGCGAGACCAAAGCCGAACAAAATGAATCCGTAGGCGAAGGAAGCATAGAGCACCAGCATGCCCTTGGCTTTGTAATTAACAAACAGTAAAGCTACGAATGACCCTAGTATAGCCCCGGTTGAGTTGGCGGCGCCGAGCATGCCTGTGGCGCTAGCGCCTCCGGCAAATAGACCGAGGGCCAATACGGGCAAAATTTCTCGGTAGAAGGATGCTGTCGTAATACCAATGTCTAATAGAAAAAGTCCTGGCAAGATTGGGTGTTTTGAGACGTAGCTAAAGCCAGCTTTTGTTTGCTGAATTTGTGAAGGCTTCACCTCGCTGTGATCATGCCCCTCTGCTACGCCTGCAGCTTTTACGAATATAGGAAGGATTGCAGCGACACTACCGATGATTGCCGCGATCAAGAAAACCTCGGTTGAGCCGAAGTTGACCGCCACAAAAGCAAACAGTAATGGACCTGCGATCGCGGCGGCATTGCTTGATGCAGTATCCGTTGAGACCGCCAGCATCAAATCGCTCTTTGGGACAACGATAGGCACAATGGCCGCGCGAGCCGGACTCGCGAGCATGTGGGTGCCGGCCATCACCGCGATGCCAAGGTAGACGAAAACAGGGGTGAGAGCGTCTTGAAATTCCAGCACGCCAAGCACCATCATCACAAGTGTTGTTGTACCGTAGGCATACGACATGAGCTTTTTGCGATCCATTCGATCAGCAAGATTACCGGCCCATAATGTCACTGGAACCTGCACGACTAGCTGCACCACGCCGATTAACCCGACCAGGTAGGCAGATCCGGTTTCATCTAACAGCCATTGGGCGGTGCCGAGGATGCGCATCCAGCTGAGGATCGATCCCATGATGAGGATGACCCAGAGGACCGGATAATCCGAATAGAGAAATGCGCCCCAAGGTTTAGATTTTGCGGTGCTCAATGAGGTTGCCTGGTTTAGTCGCGGAGGCGAATGCTACCACTTGATCGATCTCAAGAGGTAGTTGTTCGCTTTAAATGGAGGTAGATGGAGGTGGATGGAGGGGCGCTGATGACTGAATAACGCACCTCGATAGATGATGGTCACTAAATTACTAAATTACTCAGTCATCAGTGTCCCCTGTCGCTCATTAATGTGAGAACGAGGACGGGAACAAAAAAGGGAGCCGAAAGACCAATTGGGTCATTCCGCTCCCTTTTTTTAGGGGCTTCTGTAAAGTGCTCGCCGATGTGGCGAGCTATCTAACAGCCTATAGTGCGAAGTCCAGAGCATAGCCAACGACAAATTTTACTTCATCGTTGTCCAGGGCATCCGGGCCGGCATCGTCCAGATCTGTAGACGTGATCATAAAAGAGAAGCCATCCTTTGAGAGGGAGACATTGTAGTCAGCGTAGTCACCCGGAACGCCGTTGAAAGCCTCAGAGAAATCACCTTGATGAAAACCAACGTGCAAACCCAGTTCCACGCCGTTGCCTATTTCTGTAGCATAATCCGCGTAAGTGTAGGTTGTTTTGCCAAAGCCGAAGTCCTGGCCCAGGCCTTCTTCGGCTTCGGTATTCGCTAAGATATTGATACCAAGAGTAAACGCATTGAATCCGATTGAACCATAAACTTCGCCAAAGTCGAATTCTGCTTCTTCATCATAGTTGAAGTAAAGGTAACCGAGGTCGTAGCTGATCCCGCCTGCTTCGCCGGAGAAGCCAGCGTAGAGGTCGTGTTCATAGGAATAGACATCGTCGGCGGCGTAGCTCACGTTTGAAACCCAAGTTCCTGCGTAGAACCCATTGTCGGCAGTAAAGTCGATGCCGCCTGAGACCGCGACTTCGTTGACTGACTGAGTTAGACCGCGCCAGATATAGTTATTGGAAGCGGCGATATTGGCAGTCCATTCGTTTGCTTGTGCAGTGCCAGTTGAAAGCAAGAGTCCGGCCGCGGCGAGTGAGAGAATTCGTGAGTTCATGTCTTGTGTTATCCCTTTGTTGATAGTGGTGAGGGGTGATCACTGTCACCCGCTACAGGGTCTTTTGCAAGAGCTGTGCCAACGCTGCGCCACCCTGGACGCTTTGCAAATGTGAGCATAAAGGTGCCTGGATTTTCAAAGTCGCTCTATGATGGTGCAGCAAACAAATGCGTTGCTTATTAATGGGGCGAAAGTCGATAGTTACATCGCTGGGCTGGTCAGTAAGCGCTCTGACTTTCCATTAAGTGCCAGAGTGGCCAGTAACGACAATATGAGCATCGTCTTAAATACCCCGCAACCGCCGGAACCTACTAAAAATTGGCGCTAATCGCTGTGCTTGGATGGTCGCTGCATCTGAGTCATCGCTTGATATTGAACTGGCTGGTATCGATCAATGGGCCAGGTCGAACACAGCAGGTCAGCAACCCAGCGTGTTTGACTCATCTAGCGCAGATTTTGCTGCGTATAAGAGTCATGACCACTCAACCAATAACAACTGAAGACCAGCGCGAAACTGCAAAGTTTGATCAGCTCGCACACCAGTGGTGGGATCCTCAGGGGCCCATGTGGCCGCTGCATCGGCTCAATGCTCTGCGTGCGCCGTTCGTTACACAAAAAATCCAACAACATTTCAATGCGGTCAGCCTCAAAGGGCTTCGTATTCTCGACATCGGCTGCGGCGCCGGGTTGCTCGCCGAACAGATGGCAAAACAGGGTGCAAAGGTCACCGGTATTGATGTCGCGGCTAAAAATATCGGCATCGCTCACGAGCACGCGCAGGCCCAAGGCCTCGTGATTGATTATCGTTGCGGCGCCGTAGAAGCATTGGCGGATATTGACGATTTTGATGTGGTGCTGAATATGGAAGTAATAGAGCACGTCAACAATCTACCCTTATTTATGGCGAGAACCTGCGACCTCACAGCTGCTGGCGGCCTGATGTTTTTGGCAACGATTAATCGCACCTGGTTTTCCTGGCTGACAACCATTGTCGGCGCAGAATACATCTTAGGTTGGTTGCCCCGTGGCACCCACTCTTGGCAACGTTATGTCACGCCTGAAGAAGCACTGCTGAGTTTGCAGCAGGGCGGCTTGTCTGTGCAGTCACAAACGGGGGTCGGCATGAACCCGCTGCGTCAACAGCTGTTTCTCACAGGCAATATGCGGGCGAACTACATGATGGTGGCGAGCAAAACCTGATGGCGGTCACTGCAATCGAGTTACCGATTTGGCTTGAGGCGGAGCTGCGCTCTGACCAAGCGGGCGAAACTGGCGCCGTATGGATTTATCGGGGTGTGTTAGCGACTCAGCCTGGCCCAGCATTGCGCCAATTTTGTTTGCGGCATCTCGCCACGGAACAACGTCACCTTGCTGAGATTAACGCACTGCTGCCACCTCAAGGCCGAAGTCTGTTGTTACCGATATGGCGGATCGCAGGCTTTTTGACGGGCTTCCTGCCTGCTTGCGTCAGCGAGCGGTCGGTTTATCTTACTGTCGCAGCCGTCGAGACGTTTGTGCAGGCGCACTATCAGCAGCAGATTGTGCACGCCGAAATGCGGCAATTCCCGAATGTGAAAGAGAAACTAGCCGCCTTCATGCGAGACGAGATCGACCATAAAGACGAGGCGGCCAACCTTGCCGGCGGTCTGCCTAGCGCAGCAGCCAAGCGCTGGTGCTATCTAGTCGGAGCGGGGTCGAAAATCGCTGTGAGGTTAGCAAGACGGGTGTAAGGCGGGAAAAAACGTAGGCCGAAGAGAGCGTTTAGCGTCGTGCCTTAGTATTTTTTGAGGATTTGAATTTATATTGTGTCGGGCAATACCCTCGGCTGACATCCGGATTTCTCATGGCACCATGCTTCGTTTGACGCCCAGTAACACGTTTGCGCCAGCGCTTGAAACTGCCCTGCTGCAACTGAGTGCGCATGACCGCGATAACGGCAGATTCGTTCAGACCAAACTGGGATTCGATAGCTTCAAAGGGAGTTCTATCTTCCCAGGCCATTTCAATAATTCTTGAAACTTCCAAATTTGTATAAGGCATAGCGTGCTTTTTTGAAACGTGTATTTGCCTTACGTAGGATCGCACTCACCAGTTTGGATGTTTACGCGAAAGTTGACGGTTTGGCTGAGCTGAGCTCACGTGAATAGGCGTGAACTTAGCGGCAAACCGCGCTGGTAACCCGCTGGGCAGCCATCACTGACTTGCAACGTAACGTAGTGGGTCTGGCGACTCGATCACCTCAATAAATGCACTCGCTAGTGCTTGGCTAGCAGAAACACATTCCCGCCAGTAGGTTAGTCGCGTCGCCTGCGACATTTTTTGGAAATCGCGACGATCTGGAATCTTTCCATAGGGCAGCGCCGCAATATAAGCCCGTGAGGGCGCAACGATTATCACTTTATCAAGTGTCTGATGGCCGTTGCTATTACGTTGACTGTTGCGTCGCCAGCGTAGGCCTTTGTCGAACCAGCCCGTCACCACTTGATCTGAAAAATGCGGATACAAAACCAAGCCGTCGCCAGCGTAATTGGCAAAATCAAAATGGTAGTCGATGATGCCACCATCCCAATAATGACCGTCAGGCGCGCCAACAATATCCCGTTGGCCTGACATCAAAAATGGGATCGAGCCACTCGCTAACAAAGCCGACCGCAGGTTGTCTGGGCGGATCTTAACGTGCTCAGTATCGAAATCCTTGAACACAAACGACTCACTAACGCCTGTACTGAACACAACGCGCTGAAAACTACGCGCAAGCAACTGCCGGTTGATCATGTTGAGAACCGCAGCTTTACCCATGCCAAGCGCAAGCATCGATTTTTGTTGATGACTGTTGAGTCCGAGGCCTAGCGCCGTGACGACATGTGTTCGAAAACGTGGATTTGCTGCGATGTGGTCGATGTCATCTGGTGTTAACAAGCTATCCAGTACCCATTCACATAGACCGTCAACAACCTCTGAAGGCGAACGTGAATCATCCTCCGCCCACTGCTGGTTCATGTAACGGTCCTGTAATGTCGCTATCGCCTTGCCGGGATTAATCGACGCGAGTGCCGCATGTCGCCAACTGCCAATGGAGGATCCATAAAGCTCCATTGAATGGCTCGCGCGAGTTAGATACTCGCCAAACAGATATCTGTCGAGATGGCCTAGCCCCAGCAACTTGGCGCCACCGGATGCGCCTACCATCGCTGTGAACAGTTCTGGCTGCCAGCCTTCGTTGGTCAAGCGTTTGCGCGCGGTAGAACCGGCAATAATAGTGAGTGGAAAATTAGGCATGGGGCTTGGTCAATTCAGATGGCCTTAAAGCAAGCAAAGAGGATAACATTTTTTTGTTGTCTGATATCTCACAGTATCGAGTGATCTTGTGCATAGCTGGTGCTTGCGCGCGTTTTGATATTAACTTGGCAATCTTGATTGCGCCGAGTAAATCCAGCTCTTTGGTGAAAAATGAATAGTTTCCTGTCTGTAGCAAGATTCAAAAGGTTAGGTCTAGGCATCGTGTTTCTGTGGTTTTTTGTGGGCGGTGTAGGACACTTTACTAACACCCAGTTTTTCGTCGCTATCGTGCCACCCTGGGTGCCTTTCCCTGTTTGGGCTGTCTATGTTTCGGGTGTTGTTGAAATTGTATTGGCCCTTCTGGTCATTTGGCGAAAGTCACGTCCTTTGGCTGGTTGGGGGCTTGTCGCCTTAACCATTGCCGTTACACCGGCCAATATCCACATGTTCATGAACCCAGCGCTATTTCCACAAGCCCCGCAGTCGGCCTATCTAATTCGCTTAGTCGTGCAGGCGTTGCTGCTGCTGCTGATTTGGTGGTCAACGAGACCCCAAAAATCGAGTCGCATTATTAACGATAGTTATTAACGATAGTAATTGACGCACATAGGTTCTTCGCCAGCTCGGAGGACCTCAGTTGAGCCAGTTAGGACTCGAGAGATTTTTCGCACTTAGACAAGATAGATGCAACAAAAGGACAAAAATGCAAAGAAAGGAAGCAAAGAAATAACGCAAAGAAATAACGCAAAGAAAGAATGCAAAGCAAGAACTGAAAGAGAGCGGGGCAGTTTTTAAAACGACCAAGAGAGGTTCAATGCGGCTCTGCATCGGCAGACATGGTGTGGGCTACGTCGATCCAGTAATCCAACAAAGCATTGATCTGGCTTTGCGTCGCTTCACTATAGTAAAAGCCAAGAAATGCGCAGCGTGACAATTCAATGACCGCCGCCAACATTTGCGCCTCGCTGGCTTTATCCTCGACGATACTTAAAACGCCGGAGAAGTATTTATGCTCAGCCTCAGCCCCCTCTTTGGCGAACGCCTCTAGAAGAGCCTGAACAGGTTGTACAAATTGCATTTCTACTGTTTCTTCAAATGTCATCGAGGCTCTACCGGAATCAATATTTCGTTTGTCCTTAGCAGGTAAGGCATGAAGGGTGAGTTGTCACTCGCCCAGGTCTGTTCACCGCTTTTTTGCCATTTTTGTTCGAGTTGCGCGATCAACGGATATTTAGGCTGCAGATAACGGGCTAGCTGCCAGTCGCGTTTAGGGCGCAGCATGGCGAACACTTGGCCGGCAGTCTCATCAATATTCACAGCAGCATCGAACGGTACAGGCAGGTCGTCTATCGCATGATACTTCGCTGCCTTCAGGAGCATCAACGGCCTAATGATTACGTTACGGAGATGAATCGACAGTGGATCAATTGGGTATCCAATTCTCGTTGCGCCCGCAAAAGCAATGGATGCAAGCTATGCACGACTCACTATGCACGACTCACTATGCACGACTCGCTATGCAGCGTGAAAGAATGATGCTGCTGCCTTGGGGCCCGTGATCAAGGTTGGGCTGAACATTTGTTTTTACAAAGCGTGATCGATAAATGCAATTTTCGAATGAAAAACGTCCAGTAGCGTTGTAAGACATGAAAAACATTGATTTTGCCTAGGCGCGGCGCTGCACCTACATTCGTGAAATGGGCATCATCTTAAACGCCTGAGTACCACAATAGATTCGATTGAGACCCGGCTCCATCAGCACGAAGCGATGGTTCTTTTGGGGCCTTTCTGACTGACAATGTTCGTCATACATGGCGCATCTAAAAATATAGCCGTTAATAATTTAGAAAGTAGACGATTAATGCCGCGAGCGCTGGTTAGGCTAAGTCTAACTTAGCCTAACCTATCCTAACCAGGCTAAGCACTGACGAGCTTTCTTTCGGTTTCCTGCAAATACTCCACAGCTGCTCTGATTGCATCCACACGAGTTTTAAAATTCACACCGTGAGATAAGCAGTACTCGTTATTCAGGTCGCCAAGCATCGTGCGAACGTCGTCGCTCATACCTGACACGAAAACTTCTTTGTTAGCTGCGTGTGCGTCGCTACCGATTGTTTCAACGGCTCTTGCCGCTGAAACATCAACATGAGGGACTCGGCTAAAGTCTAGAATCAGTGCTGATATGCCTTTCGATTTCTCCCGTACATGATGTCCGGCATCGGCAGCCGCACCGAAACTCAAAGGTCCGCCGAAGTCAAATAAGCTAATTTTATTACCTACGCTATTTAACAGCGCAACTTCTTCTTCAGTGAGTTCGAGCGACAAGCTCTTATTATCGATATCACCAAGCGCTTCAAGTTGTGCGTCTGATATTTCTTTGACGAAGGCGAGCGCTGCCATCACCACGCCGGCCATGACCGCTGTGATCAAGTCAACGAAGACCGTGAGAAGAACGACTAGGACCATGAGCGCCAGATCCCAGCGGGGGCCTTTGTGCGCGCGTTTTATATAAGCGAAATCGATGATGTCATAACCCGTCTTCACTAAAATGCCCGCTAATACAGCATGCGGGATTTGCGAGGCCAATGGGCCCAGTGCGACAACGACAGCTAAAAGCAGAATGCTATGCGTGATTCCTGAGAGTTTTGTTAAACCTCCGGTACGAATGTTGATTGCTGTCCGCATCGTAGCGCCTGCACCAGGTACACCGCCAAATAGCCCGGCAACTGTGTTGCCAATCCCTTGGCCAATTAACTCTTTGTTCGAGTCATGCCGTGTTCGCGTCATGTTGTCTGCCACCAAAGAGGTGAGAAGGCTGTCTATAGAACCTAGCACCGCTAGAATTAGAGCTGCTTCAGCTACAATCAGAAAGGTGTCGCCGCTGAACATCGGCATGATAAATGACGGCAAGCCTGTGGGAATATCACCCAAAATTGGTGCGCCCGCCATCATCGCGCTGGTGACAGTGCCAATGATCAATGCGGCCAATGGTGCCGGTACAAATCTTCCTAATGCCTTGGGCCATTTGAACACAATCACTAGCGTTATTATGCCAAGCGCTAGCGCCACAAAATTTGGATCTAGTACCGAGGCAGGTATAGCTGCTAATGCAGGTATGGTTCCGCCTCCTTCAGGTTCATGACCAAAGAGACGGCTGAACTGCAAGGCGATGATGATGCATCCAATACCGCTCATGAAGCCGGATACAACAGGATACGGCACCAGGCGAATGTACTGGCCGAAACGCAGGACTCCAAAAAGGATTTGTATCAAGCCTGCGAGGACAACGACTGCGAAAACAAGTTCCGGTGAGCCATTCAAGGTCGCATACACGCCTGCGAATACAACTACCATGGGGCCTGTAGGGCCTGAAATCTGAGAACTCGTGCCGCCGAACAATGAGGCAAAAAAGCCAACAATGATAGCGCCGTAGAGGCCGGCGATAGGACCAGCGCCAGACGCCTCACCAAAGGCAAGTGCTAGTGGTAGCGCGACGACACCGGCGGTTATTCCGCCAAATAAATCGCCTCGTAAGTTTTTAGTATTGATGCCAAACATTCAGACTGCCTTTTATATAAATTTTCAGAAAATGGGGAAAGAATATGCCCGTGGAAAAACCTACCGGCACACTTTTAACTGGCCGCGGCTTTAAGTTGATCATCCTTACCTTTCTGAATAAGGTCCGCGTAAAGCTCTTCGACTGGAATGAACAATTTTTGAGCCTCATCAAACGCATCTACAGTGCCGTGTTCGATATCATAGACCCAGCCATGCAGGTCAACTTCACCTGTGCTCAGCCGGCTAACGACAGCGGGATGTGTTTTCAGATGTTGCATTTGAAGCAGTACATTCTCTTCGGTCACATTCGATAACTCGTTAATTGTGGCCTGGCCATACTTTGCTTTCACAACATCGACAGCAGCTCTGGAATGATCAAGCCATTCTTGAACATGGGGTAGTCCATCGAGTCCTGCTGGGTTTAGTGCGCCTTTCATTGCGCCGCAATCAGAGTGACCGCAGACAACAATGTGCTTGACACCTAGGGCAGCAACGGCAAATTCAATCGAAGCCGTAACACCGCCGGCAGTCTTAGCGTGTGGAGGCACTATGTTGCCAGCGTTTCGAATAATGAATAGATCTCCAGGCTGGCTCTGAGTTAGCAAGTTCGGGTCGACCCGTGAGTCAGCACAGGTGATGAATAACACTTCTGGGCTCTGACCGTTAGCTAGCTCTGCGAAAAGTTGTTTCCGGTCGTTGTATGGAGATGACGTAAAGCGCACAAAGCCTGATATTACTTTTTCCATGGCGAAATTCCTGATGTCGATGTGATATCTGAGTGAGAAACGGGACCTACTATAGTCGCGCGGACGTGATAGTTGTTATCCGATAAAATAACTATTGTGATAACATTTACTTATATCAACTTTTTCGGATATTAAATGGAAATCATCAATCACCTGAGCTTGAAGCAGATTCGCTATTTCACGACCATCGCCGAATGTGGGAGCTTTCGACAGGCAGCCTTTCGTTTGGAAGTTACACAGCCTGCATTGAGCAACCAAATGGCGGTGCTGGAGAAATTGCTAGGTATGCAGCTATTCGAACGCACCAGGAATGGCACGACGACCACTGTAAAGGGCCGTGAACTGCTACCAAGTGCCAAGCGAGTGCTCGAGGAGGTACATGGCTTCGCCAGTAAATCACGAACACTCTCCGGCGGAGGGCTGGGTACCTACAGGTTAGGAGTCACCCCAACCCTCGGTCCTTATTTGCTGCCACATATTCTGACGCCGATTCACGCTCTATACGAAAACTTGCAACTGTACGTTCGAGAAGAAGCGCCCAGTGATCTGGAGGCTGGCCTGTTAGACCGCCGGCACGATTTCATACTAAGCACACAACCAATCATGTCTAAGGAATTGTCGGTTTTTCCATTGTTTCGTGAGCCGCTTAAATTTGCCTTGTCCAGGGAGCATAGGTTGGCGAACAAACCGCGGTTAAATCGTACAGATCTATTCGGGGAACGTGTGCTGACAATCAGTGAGCATCATCTGTTTCATCGACAGATCGCTGATCTTTGCGAGAATGTTGGCGCTGAGGTGCGCCGTGACTTCGAAGGAACTAGTCTCGATACACTGAGACAGATGGTAGTGATG
>JABMOJ010000241.1 GCA_013204195.1 SAR86 cluster bacterium | reverse complement strand
GTTTAGTTTCGGTGGTTGTCACTCTGACCTGACCATGAAGGCGATGACTTTGTAGCGACGCCGACCACGATCACGATAGTCAACCCACTTCTCAGCGCCTGCCAAAGTATCAAATATCTGGCGTGGGATAAAGCCTCGCTCAATATCGACTACCACCCAGACTTGCATCTAACTTGTGCTCTTTGGCACTCTAAGGCCACCGTAGTACGGATCAAACGGTAACGACATGGCAGTGTAATGGTGGCATCAAAACAAAAATCAAGGTTAGATTATTCGCCGCACCCAAACTTAAGGCGCGTGGATTAGGCTCGGCTTGCCCCGTTGGGTATTATGGCCTTCGCAGCCCAGTTAATCTCAGTCAACAGAGTCATCACTATGGTATCAACAGCGCCCTCGCGGTTTCTGCCAATGACAGGCAGCCTCAATTTTCGTGACTTCGGTGGCTATCCCACGGCCGACGGTCGGCAGGTTAAGTGGCGTCAATTATTCCGCTGCGGCGCCCTGAGTATGCTGACCGCGCAAGACCATGTCGTATTTGGTGACTTGAATATTGGTGTTATCTGCGATCTGCGCCGGGTGGATGAGGCAGCTGGCAATCCTTCGCCGCTGCATCCACCCTTTGATGTTCGTCTGGCCATTCCCATCGCCCCAGGCAGCAATGATATGTTACGTCAAAGCATCCAAGACACGACCCAGTCGGCAGAAGATCGCGTTCGCTATATGACAGAGGTGACCCGTGATCTAGCCCGCGATCACCACGCTGAGTACCGTGTTTTGTTTGAGCAGTTGCTGAATACACCGGCAGGTTTTCTGCTGCACTGTTCTGCGGGCAAGGATCGAACGGGGTTCGGCGCCGCACTGATTCTCGCCGCGCTAGGGGTCGATCAGACGTTGATTATGGCAGACTATCTGCTGACTAACGAGGCAGTCTGTCTGCGTGAGTTTATGCAGTCGAAGATGCGAGCGTTTTATGGGGCCCACTTCGACGCTGCTAGTTTGGCTGCCGTAGGTGGGGTCAGGTCTGGCTATTTGCAGGCGGCTTTCGATGAAATGATCAAGAACCATGGCTCGCTGGATGGCTACCTGGAAGAAATTGGAGTCGATTCCGCGGCCAAGCAAGCGCTGCGCGCCAAGCTGCTAGTCTGACCCGTAGTCTCAACACGAGATCCTTAGCTTTGCGCGTGATACTGGGCAAACAGTCCTTGACGCATATCAGGGTCGCAGCGGAGTTGATTCATTAAGCTCGAGTTGAACTCATTCCTCAAAGGGTCAAGCACAGCGTATGCATACACCATTGCAAATCACCTTTCGTCACATGGATCCTTCCGATGCAGTTGATGCCAGGATTCGAGAGTATGCCGACAAGCTTGATCGGTATCATGACAATGTCATCAGTTGCCGGGTTGTCTTTGATGCTCCCCACCAGCACCAATCCAAAGGCAACCTGTATCACATCAGCGTTGATGTCAAAGTGCCAGGCCATGACATCGTGGTCGCTCGCGACTCGCACCAGCGGCAGTCGCGGGAAGATCCTTACGTTGCGATTCGCGATGCGTTCGAAGCCGTCTTTAAGCAGTTGAAGAACGCCGCGCAGGTAAGCCGTAACGACGTAAAACATCACGATGCGCCCTCGACCGGTATGATTCATTCGATGCCCTGGGAGCAGGACTTCGGTCTGATCAAGACAGTGGATGGGCGCGATCTCTATTTCCATAGGAACAGCGTCCTGAATCGCGAATTCGAAAGTTTGAAAGAGGGCCAGTCCGTGCGCTTCCATGAGGAACAAGGAGATCAAGGCCCCAAGGCGAGTACCGTCATAGTGACCGAATAACCTCGCAGGCTTTGTGCTTCAGTTTGTGATATCAGCGGCGATGAATAATAGCCTCAAGCTGAGCTTCAACGGCTAATCAACCTAGACCGTTGTAGAGCTCCGCGAACTCCTTGCTCAGTTTGTGTTGGGGTTCAAGGTAGATCAATGGGGTTCGGCAGGCGTGTGATTCTTTCATCTTGATAGAGCTTGACAGGTAGGGTGCCAAGACATGAATGCCGGCTGACTTGAGTTCATCGACGGCGGCCTGAGGTAGTTTCGCGCGCGCCTGGAATTGATTGATGATCACGCCTTCGACCGATAGTTTGTCGTTGTGGTCGTCTCGGATTTCTTCCAAGACAGCGATCAAATCGATGAGGGCGTCACGGGCGAAGGC
>JABMOJ010000016.1 GCA_013204195.1 SAR86 cluster bacterium | reverse complement strand
GCCATAAACATCGTCGCCGGTTTCGGCAACCCGCATCGCATCGAGCATGGGGGCTGTGGGTTGGGTTACTGTGTCACTGCGTAGATCAATCACTGAATGGGCCATCGTCAAATCATTAGGAAAGGCATAATAGCCTGTTGGCGAGAGACGAGCCAGATTAAATAAGCGACCATTCCTGTATATATAAATCAATTAGATAAAGTGCTAATTTAATGTGTAATGTTATCCGTGGAACCCTCCATTGACAATTCATAGAGGCCTCGCTAAGGTGCTTTTCCGGTTCATGGATGGCCCCTCGAGGGTCGGGATGCGAATTTATGTATACAGGTATTGTTCAAGCGATGTTGCCGATCGCTTCACTAGAAAAGAAACCCGGCCTGTGGACCTTCAGCGTTGTGCTGCCAGCAGATTTAACCGATGAGCTGACCCTGGGGGCCAGCGTTGCCGTCAACGGCACCTGTTTTACGGTGACTGCGATGGCCGCGGCCGAAGTATGGTTTGATGCTATTGCTGAGACCTTAGCGCTGACCAACCTCAAGCATATCCAAGTAGGCACCCTGGTGAATATCGAACGTTCGGCCCGCGCCAATGCCGAAGTCGGCGGGCACGTACTGTCAGGGCATGTGGTGGATACCGCCACCGTGGTGAATATCGAAAATACCGAGAACAATCGCCGAATCACATTTCGCGGCCAGCCTGATTGGATGAAGTATGTGTTCAGCAAGGGGTATCTTGCGCTTAATGGCGCGAGCCTGACGATCGCGGCGGTTAATCAGCAAGAATTCGCTGTTAATTTGATCCCTGAAACCCTGCGGCGGACTAATTTTGCGCTGTTGCAGATCAACGACCCAGTGAATGTGGAAATTGACCAGCAGACCCAGGTGATCGTCGATACGGTAGAGCGAGTGATGGCCGAGCGGGTCGCCAGCGCCAGTTGATGCTTGTGCTCGGAATGGTTTTCCTTAAGATGCCCAGCGATAAGCGCTGACATAAAGGTACCGGTTTGGAACTGCAGTTATTTGATACGTACGAGCGCAAAGTGCGCACCTTTAAGCCCCTGGTGCCAGGCGAGGTGGGTTTGTATTGCTGTGGACCAACGGTCTACAACTATGCCCATATAGGCAATTTACGCACCTACCTGTTTGAAGACGTGCTGCGCCGGGTGTTGGCCTTGAATGGTTATCAGGTCAAGTTGGTGATGAATATCACCGATGTCGGACATCTCACTTCTGATGCTGACACCGGCGAAGATAAAATGGAATTGAGTGCTCGGCGAACCGGTATGAATGCCTGGGAGATGGCTGAGTTCTATGCGGCGGCGTTCAAACAGGATCTGAGCCTGTTGAATATCAGCGAGCCCGATATCTGGTGTAAAGCCACAGATCACATCCAAGAGCAGGTCGACTTCATTCTTGACCTGCAAGCCAAGGGGTTTACTTATCAAACCAGTGATGGGATCTATTTCGACTCGCGCAAACTTGACCATTACGGCTATCTCGCACGGCTTGATGTCGCAGGCTTGATGGAGGGTGCGCGGGTCGAAAGTGAGCGGCATTTCGTCACGGACTTCGCCCTTTGGAAGTTTTCGCCCGCCGACGAACAGCGCCAGATGGAGTGGGACAGCCCGTGGGGGCGTGGTTTTCCTGGCTGGCATATCGAGTGTTCGGCAATGGCGGCGAAGTATCTGGGCGATTATTTTGACATTCACTGTGGCGGTGAGGATCATATTTCCATTCATCACACCAATGAAATTGCCCAATCCGAAGCCAGTCGGGGTACCCGTATGGCCAACATCTGGATGCATGGTTATTTTCTGCAGATGGACAATGCCAAGATGTCGAAGTCTACTGGTGGCTTTCTGCGCCTAGAATCGATCGAGGCCCAAGGCCTGCCGGCCGTGGCGTACCGATATTTTTGTCTGACAGCCCATTATCGAACCCAGATGTCATTTTCCTGGGAGAGTCTTGAGTCCAATGGTATCGCCTTGCAGCGACTGTATCAGGCGGCGTGGGAGTGGGGCGACCCGAGCGAGGTTGATGAAGATTTTTATCAGCGGTTCCTCAATTTTGTGAATGACGATCTGAATATGCCCAGAGCCCTGGCGTTAACCTGGGATCTGGCTAAATCTAGCCTGCCCAATGCGGTGAAGAAAGCCACGTTACTGGCTTTCGATGTGGTTTTCGGGCTGGGTATAGAGCGCTGGAAGCCTGCTGTTGTTGATGTGCCGGAGGCGGTTCAAATCCTCGCGCAACAACGCCAGCAAGCCCGCCAAGACAAGCAATGGCAATTGGCGGACGAGTTACGAGCGGCTATTGCCGAGGCGGGCTTTCAGGTTGAGGACAGTCGGGATGGACCGAGTCTCAAGCCGCTGTAGTTGGGGTATCGGCGGCTCGAGGCCTAGGGCTCAGGCGTGGAAGGCTCGCCAGGCATCGATATCGGTGGCTACGCTCGTATCGAGTTCAATCCCCATATCATAGTCACCGCCATCGGCGGGACTGACCCAGCGGACTTCACCTGTGACAAAGTATTTGCTCGGTCGCGCGCTGATATTGACCCATAGGTCCAGTCGGCTGCCGATGGGAATGCAGGTGCCGGCTACGATGCGTAAGCCGCTGGCTGAGGTTTCCCGCGTGTTGCAGGACAGCGTCAGGTTGATCATGTCCGGGTCTGGACAATCCATAATTTGGATAAAGAGTGTTTTCAGGTTGGTTTGTCGTATCTCGCGTCGCTGCTGTTGATGTGGTGACGCTGTGGTTGCTTGGCGTTGGGTCTGACGAAAGCTAATGAGACTTGTGATTTTGGCGATCAACTGCGAACTAGTCATGAGCTTATCCTTGGTCATTGAGCTTGGTCATTGAGCCTGATCATCCCTGATCACAGGTTGTACTGTTTCGTACAGCGACGATCGTGCCAACTCTTAATTAATTGCATTTATTCATATATTTCATGGGCTTAAGGGTTTTTTGCTAGACTTTATGTGTCGCTGTGCGTATCCTGCGCTGACAATTTATGCTTCGACTGACGCAAATTGACCATCTGCTAAGAACCGACCAAGAGCATCCAGCCTTTTATGACAACCTTCTTCTCTAGCGTGGCAAGCCGGCAACAGGCAACGGGGTCCTTGCTCTGCGTGGGCCTGGATACTGACCAAGCACGGCTCCCAGCTCATCTGCAAGGTCAGCCTGATCCGATATTTGCCTTCAACAAGGCCATTATCGATGCCACAGCTGATCAAGTATGTTGCTTCAAACCGCAGATTGCCTACTACGCCAGTCAGGCGGCGGAGGACCAATTGCAGGCCACTATCGCTTATCTACGAGAATTACAGATACCGGTTCTGCTCGATGCTAAACGGGGCGATATTGGTAGTACCGCAGAACATTATTCCCGCGAAGCCTTTGAGCGATATGGCGCTGACGCGGTGACTGTCAACCCCTATATGGGATATGACTCCATGGTGCCGTATCTCGAATATCAAGATAAAGGGGTCTTTATCTTGTGCCGGACCTCAAATCCCGGGGGTGCAGACATCCAAAATCTGACCTTAAGTGACGGCCGGCGGGTCTTTGAATATGTTGCTGAGGAGGCTGCGGGTCGCTGGAATCAATTTGGTAATGTTGGCCTGGTCACCGGGGCAACACAGCCAGAAGAGCTGGCTAGAATCCGTGCTATCAGCGGTGATATGCCGTTTTTAGTCCCGGGTGTCGGTGCTCAAGGCGGTGATGTCGAGGCGCTGATGACGGCCGGGCAGGGCGGGATGATGATCATCAGTTCGTCGCGGGCGGTAATTTATGCTTCTAGCGACGAAGATTTTGCAGATGCCGCTCGGTCTGCAGCCGCCGCCACGCGGCAAGAAGTCAACCAATACCGGAACCTCCCACTATGACGCCAGAGACCCTGCGCCTCGGCTTCAAGCTGGGTTTTCTGCTGGCAGTGCTCGTAGTCTGTGGCTTAGCGTTGTCTAGGTCTCAACTGCCGGGTACCGAAATGCTTTGGGACAAAGCCAGTCATTTTATGGCCTTTCTGGTCTTGGCATTTCTACTTGATTATGCAGTACTGGGCTATTGGCCCAAGTGGGTGGGTTTGGTTCTATTTGGACTAGGCATAGAAATCGCCCAGTGGTTCACTGGCTATCGCTATTTTGAGTTGCAGGACCTTGCCGCCGATGCCTTGGGGGTTGGTGGCTACCTGGTACTTCGGCCTCAAGTCGCGAAAATCCCTATGCTCAGGTCTCTGAGGCGCTATCATTAAGGCGCCTTACATCAATCATTTGCAGGACAAAGCACCTATGTATCTTTTTCAGAACAGTATCATGACAAGTCGAGTCACGCGCAGCGCATGGAACCGCTATGCATTATTGGTGTTGACCTTGGGGCTAATGGCCGCGGGGCAAGCACGAGCTGACTGGATGTTGGAAAAAGGGCCTTCCAGCCTGAACTTCGTGTCGGTTAAAAATAATGCAATCGCTGAGGCCCATACCTTTACGAAACTCCACGGGTCAGTTGATGCGGCGGGTGTCGCGACGGTCTCTATCGATCTGGATAGTGTTGAGACGTTGATACCGATCCGCAACGAACGCATTCGTGGCCTGCTGCTGACGACTGCAGAGTTTCCAATGGCGACAGTCTCCTCAAACCTCGATTTGACGCCAATGCTGGCACTTGCGGCGGGAGAATACCTGCAGATGGATCTGACGCTAAAGTTGGGCCTTCACGGTGTTGAGGCGACTAAGACTGTCGCTGTTAGTCTCTTTAGACTGTCTGAGCAGACCTTTCAGGTGAACAGTATCAAGCCGTTGATGATTAACGCCGCTGACTTTGGGTTAACGGCTGGGATCGAGGCGCTTCGCGAGATCGCCAACTTACAATCGATTACCCCGACGGTACCAGTCTCATTCAGCCTGGTGTTCAGGCAAGCTGAATAAAACCCCTCGTCGCAATGGCGCTGAGGCTCAGGCTTGGGGCGTCGCGAGTTCAATCTCGAAATCAGCCCAGGCAGGGCAATGGTCGGAAGGTTTTTCCATGCCGCGCACCTGATAGTCGATGCCGGCATCCGTTGTCGCAGGCGCGAGCCCTCTAGACGCCAAGATCAGGTCAATCCGCAGGCCACGTTTTGGTTCCGCTTCAAAGCCACGACTACGATAGTAGAACCAGCTAAAGGTAT
>JABMOJ010000240.1 GCA_013204195.1 SAR86 cluster bacterium | reverse complement strand
GCTTAGGGCTAATCGTTAAAACTAGAGAATGATGCGGCAATATTTGGATAAATCACTCGATACCAATGATCTAAACTAAGCGGGAAACCAATCGATTTTTTGGAATCCAGATATTTATGACCAACAAAGGTTAAAATCGAACAATCTAATTATTAGGAGATCTTATTTAGCGGTGATAGAGGTATTTGTCAACGAAGTTGCTGTGTCTAATTGCAATACCCTTTGAACCCCTAAACCTCGATGTTAGGCATTCCTCTCGGTGGATTTGTTCATATTTTAACCAGTTTCCGCCACTATCAAGGCCGTCTAACAGGTATCGAATGGGAGGGAGGCCGGGCGCTAACAAGAAGCGACTTGCCGAGCGGCAAGAATATCCTATTCCGCCTATCTTCAATTCGCGCGAGGGCTGCAATCTAACGGCAACGCCTTGCAGTCGAGCTAAACAGACAGGTCAACTCCTATAAAACGCATGATCAGGTTCTTTGTCCAAGTTGCCGTCACCAGTTAGAGCAACTCCGGCAGCAACCCAATCGCGCCCTGGCCGTCATTTTCCAGAACTCCCAATCAGGCACGGAACAAATCTAAATCAGCGGTATACCTGTTGCACGTGTCTATAGTGATTTGGTGTCCCGGTGGATTGTCTGCTTGGTAGGTCGAGCAATTCTGGTTTGTGCACGCGCAGCTTAAAAACAAATCAGCGGTGTGGTGGATCAGGCGAGGATCGAGGTGGCGTAGCAAAAAATTTGTGACCATCGAGACGACCCGGAAGCAAAAACATTACTAAACTGCTTGGCCGTATGGGTAATTGATAGTAGTAGCCCTGAGCCGCTCTGGGGGCTTAGGTACTTAGCCAAAACACAAAACCCTGCGTTTATTTAATGTTGGGTTATTTGTTGGGCTTTTAATATAACAAGCTCTAAGCGCTTGTTTTACATAGGATATTGGCGGAGAGAGAGGGATTCGAACCCTCGATGAGCTATTAACCCATACACACTTTCCAGGCGTGCTCCTTAAGCCACTCGGACACCTCTCCGTAAAACTGATCTAAGCTGATTAGCTGACTATACGATAATGCCCGTACAGCAGCGCGCCAGCCTAGCTGAACTGGTCTGGCAATTCAATTGAGTCTGTTGACGATTGTTGGTTTGGTCGTGATTTGCGCTGAGACTAGCCTGGGCATAGTGACAGGCTGATTTCACGGCCACGACAAAAGAAATTAGATCACCTCAGCCACATCCCGGCACACAAAGTCGTCGCTACCGTTGCTCCCTTCCAGGCCTGGCGGGGTTCGCAATTATTCGTTGCGAGAGGACCGAGGTGAAGTGCGTAGTATAGCGAATAGATTCTCACTTGGCGTGCTTTTCTTGCTCGTCTTTATCAATTTCTTGTTGAATCGCACCACCAACAGCGTTGAGGAAGCGGTCGTGGTTCTGGCTGGCCCAGGCATAGCTCGCGGTGCGGTTGACATTGGTCGACTGAAAGCAGGGCGCTACATGGCGGGCGAACAATTCATAGCTTTTGCAGGTCTGCTCCCAGTCTGCCCAGTTGTGGGCCAGTTGCAGGAAGCTGCCGAACCCTCCCGACTGTTCCTGCAGCCGCTGAATCTGTTGGATTGCGTCATCTGCTGTGCCGATTACGGCCATGCCACTGTCGATCAGTGCCTGGGCTGGGTCAACGCCAGGCTCATTCGGGGCAATGGGTAGGGCTGCAGCCTCTTGGAAATAATTGACCCAGGCTTCCAGGCCGTAGCGCACGTTGTCTAATGCCTGCTCTCGAGATTCGGCAATATGTACCGGGCCGACTAAAGACCAATTGCGCCGATCGACCACCTGCTTATGCTCTTTGGCCTTGCGGGCATAAATTTCCCAGTTGGTCGCCAGCGCGCTGAAGCCACCAGCGTTCGTGGCGCCGATAGACAGGAGGCCCAGGCCATGGGTGCCGGCGGCCCTGGCGCCAGCAGGGGAAACCTGGGAGGCAACGGCCATATTGACCATAGGTTTTGTGTAGGGTTGCAGTTGGAGTCGCGCCTCATTGAGTTCAAACCAACTGGTCTTGCGGGTCACAGTCTCGCCGCGGAGCAGGGGGACCAGCACCTCGATAGCCTCAAGCATCATGTCGCGCTGGTCCAGGGGGTTGATGCCCATCATGAACGCGTCAGAGGGCAGCGCACCTGGTCCCACTCCAAAAGAGACTCTGCCGCGGGTCATGTGGTCGAGTTGCATGATGCGATCGGCGAGCATGAAGGGGTGATGATAGGGCAGTGACGACACGCCAGTACCGAAGTGAATATGCTGGGTGCGCTGTGCGGCGGCAGCGATAAAGAGTTCTGGTGAGGCGATGATCTCAAACCCGGCGGAGTGATGTTCGCCAATCCAGGCGTAGTCGTAGCCCAACTCATCCAATCGCTCAATGAGACTCAGGTCGCGCGCCAGCGCCGCCGTGGGATTTTCACTCAAGGCATGAAAGGGGGCGAGGAAAATGCCGAATTTGAGATCAGGATAAGTCATGAGATACTCCGTTATAGAAACGATGACGAGCAGTCTATGTAGTTCAGGCTGATCTCGTCAAATGATGATGGGTTGGCGCGCGATGGCCGGCATCTAATAGCCGTTGGCATTCACTATTTAAGACTCGGGAAATTATTGCAATGACAGATACTACGGCTGACCTCAGCGCGGCACCTCGAGATTCGAGAATCATCACTAGGTTTGTGCAAGCCAATGGTTTGACCTTCGAGGTGGATCAATGTGGCGAAGGCGACAAGCTCGCTATCTGTCTGCACGGCTTTCCAGAGAGCAGTTATTCTTGGCGCTACCAGCTGCCCATGCTCGCTGATCTGGGATATACGGCTTGGGCGCCGAACCTGCGCGGCTACGGCAAGAGCTCTCGTCCACCATTTGTGGAGGACTATGCCATGCAGCATTTGTTAGACGATGTAGCTGGCCTCATTGATGCCGCTGGCAAGCAAGAGGTGGTGTTGATCGCCCACGATTGGGGGGCGGTTATAGCTTGGCAATTTGCCATGGCAAAGGTTAGGCCTTTGACGAAACTGATCATCTGTAATGTGCCGCATCCTGTCGCCATGCAAAAAGCCTTCAGTCTCGCTCAGTTGAAGAAATCTTGGTATGTCTTCTTCTTTCAGATACCCGGGCTGGCTGAGAAGCTGCTGGGTCGTCACCACGCCCAACCCATCGCCGACATGTTTCAGAATACCTGTGTGGACAACAGCATGTTCCCGCAGGAAGTGGTTGAGGTTTATCGACAAAATGCTGCGCAGCCCGGTGCCTTGACGGCTATGGTGAATTACTACAGAGCGCTGCTACGGTTTCGAGCGAAACCGAAAAAAGGCGAAAAATCCCCAATAATATCCACGCCAACATTAATGATATG
Organism: SAR86 cluster bacterium; assembly: GCA_013204195.1. GTDB lineage: Bacteria > Pseudomonadota > Gammaproteobacteria > Pseudomonadales > Azotimanducaceae > UBA4582. The sequence goes on along the minus strand of JABMOJ010000240.1, from coordinate 3,420 downwards.
GGGCGAAGACGACGTAGCGCTAACGAAAGAAACAACCTACGGCACCGAAAACTACGTTGACGACTTTCGTATTCGCTATTTGCCACGGATTTCGCATTGGGTTCAGCAAGAAGCGCCACAAGTTACTAACGAGATGATTAAGTCGTTTTTGCAGGATCAACCGGTACCCTATGCGCAGTGGCAAATGAACCTGGTAGCGTCACTGCTAAGCGCCAGTGATAATCACACGAGTGATGAGCCCGCTATTGATGAGCCTGCTATTGATTAAGTGCTGAACTAACGCAGGTTCTGCTGAAAAGCGCGATCAACTGTACCCTCGTGCATTCGCAGTGAGAGCCAAGTGTCGACGTATTCCTTCCATACCAGGTCTCTGGGTAGCAGGTAGGCCTTTTCCTGGTAGGTCAGGGTTTGGTCGGGCATGCTGGCACAAAGACCTGGTTGTCGCAGAGTCTGCAGCCGAACCTCGATGGCGTCAGTAATCATGACATCGGCCCGCCCAGCGAGAATTTCTGCAAAGATACTCCGATTGTCTTCATGGCTAATCACCGTCGCCTGGTCCACTGACTCAGTGACAAAGATTTCGTTAGTGCCCCCTGGGTTAACAATCACACGCACCCCTGGCTGGTTGATTTTGTCGAGTGATGAATAGTCTTCGACCTGCGCGCAGCGAACGATCGGTGTTTTTCCGCCGGTGTGGTACGGCTGACTGAAGAACCCCAGTTGCTGGCGACTCAAGCTGCGCGAAATACCGCTCATGGCAATATCGAAGGTGCCGGCCTGCAGGTCTGTCATCAAGGTTGGCCAGGATGTTGTGACCCACTGCACCTCGACGCCCAGAGAGTTGGCCAGATCCTGCGCTAGCGTGATATCGATGCCCACTGGTTGGTTATTTTCGGTAGCTGAAAATGGTGCATAGTCGCCCGTTGTAGCGACCCGCAAGACCCCAGTGGCAAGTATCTGGTCAAGCTTGTTGGGGAACTTCTCAACTTCGAACAAGGCTCTGAATAAGGCGTATTTGGTGGCGTCTGACAGGCCCTCAACGTTAACACTGCGGACGAACTGCACGGCCAGGGACTTGTCAGTGATGGGGTAGGTCTCATTGATGGTCTCGATGATCGCGTCGCCCAGGTCAATCAGACGTGGTCGCAACACCTCATTCAGCGATTCGACGTTGCTGGGTACCGGGCGATTGCCTGACCACTCTTCAAACCAGTAACGTTGGATTTCTTTGGCAGCTTCAATTTGCAGGGCGAAAAAGAATCGAGTTGAGTCCGGCGTTAAGCCGTAGGCGAGCGCGGCATCGCTGGCTGCGTCAAGCACTTGGTTTTCCCGCAAGGGGTCTTCAATGGCGAGTTTGTTGATATATTTGTAAGCGGCAACCTGGTCCATGATGGCGAGCCGAGACTCGATCAAGTCAAACAGTCGCTCTATTCTGCTCGCGCCCCGCTCGTCATTGAGCGCCGCCGCCTGGGCCAAAGGAGCGAGAATGAGGCAGCAGAGGCTGCAATACACTGGGAAAAGTCGGATCAATATTGCCACAGGGCTATCCAGCTTGATTTTGACTGATCATAGCACGACTTTAGCGATCGCGCCGATAACCATTGGGTGGCTGTTTTTGCTTGGCAGCTGTGCTAGTTTGCGGTCTTCGAGATCCCATTAGCCCAATATTTCATTATTCACAGGAATTACCCATGGCAGCCACACCCACCGCAACAGAAGCCCATTCAGAACCGCTGATTTACGCCCAAAGTGGCCATGTGGTGACACTGACGCTGAACCGACATGAGACCCGCAACGCGATCTCGGAAGACGATATGATCGACGCCATCGAGGCGGCTTGCACGCGAATTAATCAAGATCACAGCGTTCGAGTCGTTATTATCACCGGTGCCGGCAGTGCCTTCTCATCCGGTGGTAACGTCAAGGACATGCAGGATAAAAGCGGTATGTTTGGTGGCACCGCGACTGAAATTCGAGACGGCTACCGGCGCGGCATTCAGCGGATTCCGTTAGCGATCCATCGGCTTGAGGTGCCGATTATTGCGGCAGTAAATGGCGCAGCCATTGGCGCTGGCTGCGATCTGACGATGATGTGTGATATGCGGGTAGCCTCAGAAAAAGCCCTGTTTGCTGAGAGCTTCGTCAAGGTAGGCTTGATTCCAGGTGACGGCGGAGCCTGGTTTCTGCCGCGGGTGGTGGGCGTGTCTCGCGCCAATGAAATGGCGTTTACCGGTGAGCCCGTGAATGCAGCAACGGCCCTAGCCTGGGGTATGGTGTCGCGGGTGGTGGCGCCAGATGAGTTGATGAATGCCGCAAATGAGCTGGCTGCACGTATTGCGGTGAATCCGCCGTCGGCCTTGCGCATGACAAAAAAATTACTCAAGGAAGGTGAGCACACACAGCTCGAATCATTGTTGGAAATGTCGGCCTCACTGCAGGCCCTGGCGCATCAGACCAAAGACCACGCTGAGGCGGTTGATGCGATCATAGGCAGACGTCCGCCGCACTTTACAGGCGAATAATCCGGACGGCACGTTCAGCCTCAGGGTTGTTCGAACAGGTCGTATTTCTTCAGATAGCCGCGGAGCTGGTGGTAGGTGACACCGAGGGCATCCGCGGTTTTTTTCTGATTGAACTGATGGGTCGCCAGGGCCGTTTTGATCAAGCCGACCTCATAATCTTGAACCGCTTGGCGAAAGTCCATGGGGAACTCAGGGCGCGCAGGCGAGTCTGGCCCGGGGTTGTTCGAGGGGGTGTTGTCACTCAGGGCAGTGGGTGCCGCGGCACTTGTGCCTGAGACCCGTGGCTTTAGCCGATAAGGCGAGTCAAAGGGGTCCAGGGAAATTACTTCGATGGCAGCATCGAGGTCTTGGCTTCGATACACACTACGTTCAACAACATTTTTCAATTCTCTGATGTTACCCGGCCACAGGTGTGCTTGCAGCAGTCGGCGCGCATCGGCAGAGAAACCGGGGAAGTATTCTCTACCGAGATCCGTCGCCATATTCACCGCGAAATGCTCGGCGAGAATCAATATATCTTCCGGGCGTGTGCGTAATGGCGGTAAGGTAATCACGTCGAAAGCGAGTCTGTCCAGCAGGTCTTCGCGAAATTTCCCCTGCCGGGCCAGGTCAGGCAGGTCGTCGTTGGTGGCGGCGATCAATCGAACATCGGTGACCAGGGTCTTGCTGCCGCCAACGCGCTCGTATTCGCCGTATTCGATGACGCGCAGGAGTTTTTCCTGAACCAGTGGCGAGGTCATGGCCAGTTCATCAAGAAACAATGAGCCCTTGTCTGCCCTTTCAAAGCGTCCTCGGTGGAGTTTTTGCGCGCCGGTGAAGGCGCCGGCGTCGTGGCCAAACAATTCCGTCTCCATCAACGTTTCACTGATGGCAGCACAATTCATTTTGATGAATTCCT
>JABMOJ010000239.1 GCA_013204195.1 SAR86 cluster bacterium | reverse complement strand
GTGGTGTATCGCGTGGTTTCAGTCATGATAACTATGGGCTCGTGGCTGGTGTTCGAATTCAGCAATAGTACCCTATTTGCGTCGAACGGGGGAGATGGGGCACACTCCTGTAGACCCTTAGGTTATTGGCGATCAAAGGGCGATATCGAGGAGTTGAATCAATGAGGCTAACAAACTAATGAAGCTATCTACATTGAGCCGGTCAGTAGCCGGAAAAGTCGTTATCATCACTGGTGCTGCCAGCGGTATGGGTCGGGCGACAGCGCACCTGTTTGCTGACGAGGGGGCCAAGGTCGCGGCGCTAGACATCAATGCTGACGCGCTGTCGGCAGTGGTTAAAGAAATGACCGACGCTGGCTATGATGCCAAGGGTTGGGTGCTGGATTTGTCTCAGGGCGAGGCGATTCAACCGGTGTTTGACGAGATAGCAGCGCATTTCGGCGGCATCGAGATCTTGGTGAATAATGCCGGTATTTCATTTTTTTCACCGATTGACGCTGATGCGTATCTTGCTGCCTGGAACAAAACCCTGGCGGTGCTGCTCACGGCCCAGATGTTGACGATTCGAGCGGCGCTGCCCTATCTGCGCAAAGCGGTGCATCCAAGAATTATCAATATTGCGTCGACCGAGGCCTTGGGTGCTACCAAGTTTGGTAGCCCCTATACCGCCGCCAAGACCGGGGTCGTGGGCTTAACGCGGTCTCTCGCGGTGGAACTGGGTCCTGAAGCGATTACAGTCAATTGTGTGTGTCCAGGACCGATCAATACGGGCATGACTTCTGCGATTCCAGACGAACAAAAAGCCATCTTCGCTCGCCGGCGGGTGGCCTTGAAACGTTATGCTGAGCCCGAGGAAGTTGCGCATGCAACATTGAGCTTGGCGTTGCCCGCAGCCCAGTACATCACGGGTGTTGTCTTACCGGTTGATGGCGGCATGACTATCAAGAATGCTTGATGATTGACCGCTGCCGTTGATCTAAGAGAGTGCGCCAACTAACAACGCCAACTGGTGAATGCTGTTGGCGTTGTCGTTGCTGGCCTTATTCTTCCTGGCTCGCCGTGGGTTGCGCTGTCGGTGCCGGTCTGCGCTTGCCGGCGTTGCGCTTCTTGTAGAAGGACTTGATGTTGTGCTCGGCATGATGATCGAGAATCCGCGACAAAGTTCGACCAATTTTAGTACAAATTTTGATCCGTTCAAGCTGCGGCCAGGTCCCGCGCTCGCCTTCAAGTATCAGGTCTTCAATTTCCTTCGCGTTTAGCCGAGCAAGAAGCTTTTGCGGATCGACGTAATTGAAACTTGGGACAATATTGATATCACCTTCGTAATTTTGCGCCATCACCGAATAAAACATACTCATGCCTTGGCCGATGCTAGGGACCTGGCGCAGGTAGCGCCGAGAGAACTTCTCGCTGGCGCGAAGGATTTCGTGGGTCGTGTGACGCAGGATGCTTTTAGTCAGGTCTGGCATGGGGACGAATTTCGCCGTGCTCATCATGGCCAGGGCGAGCGGATTGGCTTGACTGACAATATAGTGATTGACGCCATAAAGTCTCGCCAGACGTTTGGCGGGCAGGTCGTCGGTCACGGCGCCATCTACCCAGCGGCGGTTGGGCAGGTAAGGCTGAGGTTCGCCATAAACATTTTTGGCCATCAACATGACCGGTGGAAAGACGCCGGGTACCGCACAGGATGCCAGCACTGCGGTGCGAATATACACATTCGGTGAGGTAATCGCATTCATCAGACGAGACGATTGGTGCTCTTCCATGGGTGCGATCGTAACGCTGATGGAGCGCCCAGTTTTTTCGTAAGCTTCCTGGAAGGTCATATCGGGAATAGTCGATTCCAGCATCAGGCGCAGGGTGTCGGCATCCATCTGAGGTCGAACCTTGCCCCATGGGCGCTTTTCCAGATCATCGTCAAAGGGGTCCAGCATATTGTTACCGATCAGCACCACCTCAAGCTCTGCATTGGTGTGGGTGCCCAGAACAGCGGCGAAGATGGACCCGGCGCTGGAGCCCGAGATGATGTCTGGGAGCAGATCGTGCTGCAGTAGCGCTTTGACAACACCGTGGTGAAAGTGCCCCAAGGATCCGGCGCCGGATAACATCAGTGCCGAACTGCCGAAGCACAGATTGGCGCGGTGAAAAAAGTCAATTTTGTCTTCGAGAGTGATTTTGTCAGATTCTGGCAGGTCACTGATATGTTGGAGCGCATCGACAATCTCATCGACGTAAGCTTCGATCAGCTTCTTCGTGCCGACCATGGATTGATTATATAAGGCACTATTGCCCATGCCGCCCTGATTGCCATGGATACCCTGGTTGAGGGCGTACAATAAGCCCACATCATCGTGATTAGCCCGCAGCTTGCGCAGTTCGTCAACTCGGCTCTGGATATTGAGATAGTCATACTTTGAGGATTGTTGCTCCTGGCGCCATTTGTCTCGCCCTGTGGCAGTATCATGCTCATGGGCAGCTTCCAGCCACTCCGCGTGACTCTTGGCGCGACGCATTTTTCGATCATACTTTGACTGAGATGAGTTCATCGACAACATGGTTAACACCTTCTAAAGCCTTTGGTCGTAGGGATTGTATTGTGCACTGCATTATAAATAAAGCCGAGGCATTGGCGAGATTTAAATTTGTCGCCCGTTGCGGGTCCTTCGGTCAACAGGCGTGCTGAGAAACTGGCGATAATATCGGCGCGCAGACTGTCGGGGGCTCGATAGGGTTTCACTGACGGCCGGCGAGGCTTTTCTGGCGAGGGAAATTTAGGTATAACTGGTTCCCTTTCATTGAGAACAAAATATGAGCCAGCGACTCGAGGTCTATATTGATTACAAGAGTCCCTATGCTTTTATAGCCAAGGATCCCACCTACGCACTGGCCCAAGACTTCGACGTCGAGATCGACTGGCTGCCCCTGACATTAAATATCGGCAGCTATCTGGGT
>JABMOJ010000238.1 GCA_013204195.1 SAR86 cluster bacterium | reverse complement strand
GATCATGGGTTTCAGCCCCGCCGTCAGCAGCACATCAACGCCCTTGTTCGAGTCCATCGCTCGAACCCTGACCCTGCATTACGAGAATATGAAGCTCGTACCCAGCGTCTCTACGGGTTTCACCGACAGTCACTTCTTTCGAGACCTAGGCATTGTCAGCTATGGATTCAGCCCCTTTCTCTACCAGCCGAATGAAAAAACTGGCGTCCACGGCAATAATGAACGGGTGAGTGTCGAAAACATGATCAACGGCACTCGGATAATGACCGATTTCTTAACCGACTTTACCACCGTCGGGGGACACTAGACCCACGCACTAAGCTAATACAGACCAACGTGACGAGCAAGGTTCGCCCTACTGGACGCCCTGCGCATTTAAAATGGTAGGACTGGCTTGAAAGAAGAGCTTGAAGAAAAAAGGTTAGGGAAAAGAGCTTGGAAATTAGAGCGTGGATCGAAGGTGTTTATAATAAGTACTGCAGCAAGCCTTGAGCGCTAGTTCAAGATTGTGCTGTCGCGATCGAATCATCGCGGCAGCACCACCTCAACACCATGTTTATCGACAGGGCTATCCCGCTTTTTGGTCAGCCGCTATTTTTTGGGCCGACGCGCGCGAGGCCAGCAGCTCGCTCAGGGCTTTCGCCTCCGGCAGATCCTCCAGCAAATCCATGCCCAACACCCGCTTGGCGCAAGCACCCGCGAGGCTCACCGAGTACATAAACATGATATCGGCATAGGTGAAGGTATCGCCGGCGATATAAGGCGAAAACTTACCCGTGCGCTTGATACACTCCACACCCTTCTTCAGGCTCGCACGCGCTTTATCTTTCGTTTCTTCGCTGACGGTGCCGCCAAAAAAAGCTTCAGCAAAACAGGTACGCGCAGGCAACTCAATATACAACTCGAGTTGTTTAATCAATTCACGCACTTTAGCTTTTTCATAAGCGCTGGCCGGCATCAATGCTTGCCCCTGACCCAAATCTTCCAGGTAATCGAAAATGACGTCAGTTTCACTGATAAAGCCCTCACTGGTCTCCAGACAAGGCACTTTACCCATGGGGCTTTTCGCTAAGTAGTCGCCTTCCTGAGTCGGCTTGGTATCCACAAACTCGAAGTCGATGCCTTTTTCCAGCAGCGCCATTTTAACCATATTGAAATAATTACTAACGGTAAAACCATAGAGTTTGAGCACGTTTCATCTGCCTTATTAATCAATTGAGACGCTATATTACCGTGAGCAGCCTGACATACAAGTGATTCGCTATAATAGTGCGCGTCGCACTAAAAGCCCGCCTTAAGCGCCTTAGAAGCACCGCTCTGAACAAGTGCGCTTCAGGAAAAATCCGGCGCGCGCTTTTCCAGAAATGCAGCAATGGCCTCACGATTCGCCGGCCCGCCACTAAGCCGCGCCAGGCCCTCACCTTCCTCTATCACCGCCTGCTTGAGTGCTGCTCGGCGTGGCGCCATCAATAGCGCCTTGGTTTGCATTAAAGACTCCAAGGGCAAAGCCGCCAGAGTCGCGGCTTTGCTCATCACCTCAGACATAAAGACCTCTGTGGGAAAGCTTGCCATCGCCAGACCAAACTCCACACACTCGGCGGCCGTCAGCCATTCAGAAGACAGCAGCACCCAAGCCGCTCGTTGATAGCCCATCAAGCGCGGAAAGGTATAGGTGCTGCCGGCCTCTGCCGTCAGCCCCAGCGCAGAAAAGGGGCAACGAAACTTCGCGCCTTGCGCCACAAAGCTCATATCACCGAGACCCAGAATCGTTGTGCCGATACCGGCACCCAGACCATTGGCCGCCATAATGACCGGCTTCGGACAATCGATGATGGCGTTTAACAGGCCGTTCAACCCATGTCGAGCCGGCGTGGTCACCGTGCCCATTGCCTTCAAATCGGCGCCGGCGGAAAATGCGCGACCGGCACCGGTGAGCACCACTACGCGAACCTGGTCATCGATGGTCGCCGCCAGAAATGCCTCGCAAAGCTCATCCATCATGTCGTTGTTGAAAGCATTCAACGCCTCGGCACGATCCATGGTGATGACATGTACAAATTCTTTAGTTTCGGTTTTAACCACCGCCATGCTGACGCCTCCAGGCAAGTATAGCGCTGCATTCAAAGTACTTGAATGCAGCTGATATTAATTGTTAGCTAAACTGTTTTTTCAGTCTTAACCTCTGTGCGTAAAAATACAAAGAAGCAGACCGTGGCTGCCGCTGACAATAAATGCCAGATACCATGCGCCTGCACTAAAGAGTCAGGGTTGCACCAAGGATAGTCCGGTTTGCCCGTCTGCCAGATCGCAAAGGCGAGCATATAGCTTGCCATACCAAGGGCAAACCAGGGTAGATATTGGCGGCGTCCTGCTGGCGGCCCCACAGCCAAAATGCCAGGCACCCAAAACAACAGCACCCACCAATAACGGGCCGGCTCAGCCCACATCTCCATGGGGGTGATGCCAAAGAGACCCGCCACAGCAAAACCCACCAACCCCGACGCCCAGCGCAACGGCTGAGAATGGAAGCGATACAACACTTCAGAGATCACCCAGAACGCGATCGACAAGCCAAAGAAATCCAGATTAATCCCAAGACCCCAGCCGTTCAGCGCTCGAAGCGCGCCGTAGATCACCACCAAACCCCCATAGATCGTTAGCAAGCGCCTATTGCTCCAACGTCCCATGGCCCCCACATTCACCAGCCATGGAATCAAAATATACATCACCATACTCAGGTTATCCGCCCAGCCACCCCAGCCCGTATGCGTGCCGTGCATCAATAAAGACCCGGGACCCAACCAGATCGCAGCGCCGGCATACAGTAACGCAACCGGACTATGGCCATACATCAAACCTTCTCTTCCAGCGCTGACATCGCGGCCCAGAATCCAAAGCATCCAGAGCCCCCCTACCATAAACCCCAGGTTACTGAGCGCATTGACCGGCTCTGCCCAAAGCCCTGGCTGTATCCGTTCACACCATCTTGAAACCTCGCCCACCGCCTGCTCAACGGCCGCCGACTCGCCCCAGCCTTGTGCGCCCACCAGGGCATAGCCAACGAAAAATAGCACACTGGCTAACAGCCCAAGTTGTAACGGTCTATAGG
>JABMOJ010000237.1 GCA_013204195.1 SAR86 cluster bacterium | reverse complement strand
CTCTGAATCCACCAGAATAAACCATTACGCCAGTCGCTCCATTCGAAGGTGATGCCCAGGCAGCCGACGGGGCCGCCATCGGCCTCGGCAACCAGATAAAAGCCCAGGCTCGGGTCACTGATCATACGCTCAACGCCTGCCAGGATAGTCCCGGTGGCTAAGGTTTTATTTTCAGTTTCTTGGGCCATGGCTTGGTTGAAGGCCGCAATGGCCGCGACATCAGCGGGGGTTGCTCGACGAAAAATAGTCGTCATGTTAATTTGCCTCTCGAAAATTATTTTTTGGTTAGTGCCGATGTCGATGCGAGCGACAGATGTTGATCGAAAAATTGATCCATCATGCCGTAGCGATGAAGGTTGACCTTGCGTCCGCTCAAACCATGTTTAGCACCTGGGTAATTCATGATTTCAAAGGCTAAGTTTTTATCCTGAAGTGCCTGGTAAAGCTTCGTGCTGTTGGTGAACAAGACGTTATCATCTGCCATGCCATGAATGACCAGCAGTCTGCCACGCAGGTTCTGCACATAGGGGAACACACTACTCGATAGATAGCCATCAGGATTGTTGCTCGGTAGTCCCAGGTAGCGTTCGGTGTAATGGGTGTCATACAAACGCCAATCAGTCACCGGCGCCACACTGACGCCGGCTGTGAATATCTCTGGGGCTTTCATCATTAGCATCAACGTCATATAGCCACCATAGCTATGACCGAAGACGCCGATTCTACGGGCGTCAATCCAGGGCAGGCTGCTGGCATAGTCGACGCCAATCAGTTGGTCGCTGACTTCAGCCTCGCCGAGTCTGCCAAAGATGGGATCCTCAAAGGCCTTGCCGCGGTTGCTGCTGCCGCGGTTGTCGAGCTGCAGCAACGCGTAACCCCGACTCGCCATATAATGATGCCAAGGTGGAATCCACTCGTTGGTGACGCGCTGCACGCCCGGCCCACCATAAACAGTGACAATCAACGGACTTTGCACGCCGGGCGCAAGGTCTTTGGGCTTGATCAAGCGGTAATGGAGAGTCTGGCCATCCTCTGCGGTTAATTGACCAAACTCCACTGCGCCGAGGGTGTCATGGTAGGGGTGGAATGGATGGTGGGTGTCCACTTTGTTAGGTTCCAGGTCGAGTAGCACGTCGCCGACGATAGTCTGGATCGAGACTGCCGGTGGCTGTGAAGCCGAAGAGTAGCTGTCAATATAGTGCAGCAGGCTTCGGCTCAATTCTACCTGATGGCTTTGCCCGGTAGCGCTGATCCTGACAGGCTCGAGGGTTGCATTCAGACTGCCTCGAAATAGATGTTTTTCCAACGGGGTGTCGAAAAATCCGTCAAAATAAACCGTCCCTTGGCGTTCATCAACGCCATGTAGGTTGGCGACCACCCAGTCACCGCTGGTGATCGTGTTTAACAACTGTCCTTCGATATTGTAACGATACAGGTGCCGATAGCCCGTACGTTCTGAGGCCCAAATAAATTCCTGACCGGCTTGCAAGGAGTGGAAGCAGTCGTGCAGATTGATCCAGGTCGCAGCGGTCTCGGAGAGCAGGGTGGACACTGTGTCATGGGCTTTGTGCCAGACGACTAAATCCAGGCGTTGCTGATTTCGAGACTGAATTTGAATGGCCAGCCGGGCGCTATCACCAAGCCAGTTGACGCGAGCGAGGTAGGTGTCTGGATCACGTTCAAGCGCTGGCCAATGAATTTCCGCTGTCGTGATATCCATGACACCCAATCGTGTTCTGGCATTGGGTGTGCCGGCATAAGGATAGCGTTGGTCAAAGACACCTAAGTGGTCGGCGTCGATCTCATAACGTTGGGACAGCTCGACAGTGCCTTCGTCGACTTGAATGAATGCGATTGACTGGCTGTCCGGTGACCACCAGTAGCCATCAAATCGGTGCATTTCTTCCTGGGCGATAAATTCAGCCACACCATTGCTGATGGTACCGAAACCATCAAGGGTCAGTTGCCGTTCCACGCCAGTTACCACTTCAATGCAGAACAGGTTTTGATTGCGAACGAAGCTCAGGAAGCGTCCATCAGGTGAGAAATGCAGGTCGGTTTCAAACGTCACATCAGTGGTGAGCTGCTGTAGCGTCTCTGCTTGATCGAGATGGTATAGGAACAGATTGCCATTTAGCGGGAACAGAATAGCGTTCGACTTTGGTGACCAGAAATATTCGACAATGCCTGTTTGAGTAATGCGTTTACGCTCACGTCTGGCTTTTTCCTCGTCGGACAAAACCCGTTGGCCGCGGACCAGTTCGCTGGCATCTACCAATAATCGAGTTTGCTGGGTCGTAATATTGAATTCCCACAGATCCAGGCGTTCAAAGTTTTCCTGGCCAGGCTTGAGATAGGTCACCCGAGAGCCATCCGGGGAAAATTTCAGGGCGACGGGTGACGAGCCATTGAGATCAGGGTCGTTAAATATCCGGTGCAGTGTCAGTTGGGTCATGAGTTTTGATGCCTAGTTCGTGCTTTGTTGATGGCGCTGTACGTTATCGATCAATTGTTAGATAGCTACGCGCCTCGATATTCCGCCATCGCGAGGCGAGTGAGGTTCACCGGCAGGTTGTCCAGTATGACAATGTTGTCTTCAATACGGATCCCGCCATAGGGCAGTAGTTCCTCAATCATCGACCAGTTAATCTTGGATTGATAGGGCCCCTGTTTGAGTTTTTCCAGGAGCATGGGAATAAAATACAGTCCTGGCTCGATGGTGAAAACCTGTTGGTTTTGGATGTCGCGGGTTAATCGTAGCGCCGGATATTTCTCTGGCGCCGATTTTTCTTCGCCTTGCCTGGATTGCTGAAATCCTCCGACATCATGGGTTTGTAAGCCGAGGAAATGACCGAGGCCGTGGGGCAGAAAGCTAAAGGTCAAGTTAACCTCGAGCATCTCATCCACAGACATTCTGACACAGCCGGAATCAAGGAGTATCTGACCAATTCTTCGATGCATCTTTTCGTGGAGATCGGCATAGTTCATACCGACCTGGATATCATCGATAATGCCCAAATGATGCTGGTCGAGACTCGTCACCAGGTCTTCAAAGATGCCCGGTCGAGCAGCATAGGTGCGGGTAATATCTGCCGCATAGCCATAAAAACTCGCGCCGGCATCGATGAGAAGTGAATTCAGGTCGGCGCTAGCCAGGCGCTGCTGAGCATAAAACTGATAGTGGAGTACTGCGCAATGTTCATTCTGCGCGACAATAGCGCCATAGGGTGCCTGTTGCTCTCGATGCTGGATAGCGCCTAGATAAGCGTGGGCTATTTCGAATTCTGATTGGCCAGCGCGAAAGCCGGTCTCTGCGACGCTATGGCCCTTGACGGCTATTTGGTTGGCTTGGCGTAAACAGGCAATCTCATAGGTCGTCTTGTAGGCACGCTCGTAATGCAGGGCGCTTAAGGCCGCTGGGGTATTGATCGCTGATATGCCCCATTCGCGAGCAAGATCAACTTGCTCGCCGATAAATAGCAGGTTTTGTGGATCAAGGACCAAGCGCTGGGCGTCCTGTAGAGACTGAATCGATTGGATCTCCCAATGTTCGACCCAGAAGCCCTGCGGAGCAGCCGGGGTCATGTGCCAATAATCCTCAGGCTGGCTAAACAACAACCGGGGTTTTTGGCCATTGCGAATCAACAGAAAGGAATCGGGCACGTCTGTCAGCGGTAACCAGGCCTTGAAGTGCGGATTGACCGCGAAAGGGTAATGGTGATCGTCCAAAAAACAGGGTTGCAACGTGCCTGAGGCAATCAAAACGCCAGCGCAGCCGGCGAGAATCGCTGCCTCGCTGTAGTGTTGCTGCAGTCGTGTTAGGTGTTCCGGGTAAAGTCCCGCTAAATCGGTAGAAATCATCGTCATACCAGTATCCTTGTTCGCAAGTAGGCCGGGAGTCAGTCAAACCGCGCGGCAGTATAATACCATAGGCACCGGCATTGGCGGCGGCGCTGGACACGAGTCTGGCGATGTTCATAATGGG
>JABMOJ010000236.1 GCA_013204195.1 SAR86 cluster bacterium | reverse complement strand
TCGCTACACCGATGCTGACCGAGTCCGCCTGACCTTAATCCAACGGGGCAAGCGAATCGGCATGTCACTGCAGGAGTCGCAGGCCATCATTGAGATGTACGACCCGGCACAAGGTAACGTCGAACAATTGGAGCGATTGCTTGATAACGTCAGCGAGCGAAAGCAGCAACTACACGCCCAGATGCAGGACTTAAAACAGATGCTGACAGAACTCGATGATGTCGAGAAACGCTGTCAGCAGGCCCTCAACATCGTCAACAAGAAGGAAGACAACTAGATGAGCACCGCCTACCCCACTTTGAATTTCGGTCTTGGTGAAGAGATCGACATGCTCCGCGACGCGGTATATCAGATGTGTGCAGTGGAACTGGCACCGCGTGCCGCACAAATCGACAAAGACAATGAGTTCCCCATGGACATGTGGCGTAAATTTGGCGACATGGGCCTGCTGGGCGTCACTGTCGAGGAAGAATACGGCGGCAGTGGCATGGGTTATCTGGCACACACCATCGCGGTCGAAGAGATCAGCCGCGCATCAGCGTCCGTTGGCCTGTCCTACGGCGCGCACTCCAATCTGTGCGTCAACCAAATCCGCAAGAACGGCAGTGAGGCACAAAAGCATCAATACCTGCCCAAACTCTGTAGTGGCGAACATATCGGCGCCTTGGCCATGTCTGAACCCAACGCCGGTTCAGACGTTGTGAGTATGAAATTGCGCGCCGACAAGAAGGGCGATGTGTACGTGCTCAACGGCACTAAAATGTGGATTACCAACGGTCCTGACGCGCACACCTTCGTGATCTATGCCAAGACCGATACCAACGCGGGCCCGCGGGGCATCACCGCCTTTATCGTTGAACGGGACTTTCCTGGCTTCAGTCGCGGCATCAAACTCGACAAGCTCGGCATGCGGGGTTCAAACACCTGTGAGTTGATTTTTGAAGACTGCGAGGTTCCCGTCGAAAATGTTCTCGGCGGAGTTGGCAATGGTGTCAGGGTGCTGATGTCGGGTCTCGATTTTGAGCGTACAATTCTTTCCGGCGGACCCGTGGGCATCATGCAGGCCTGTCTGGATATCGTGGTGCCTTATCTGCACTCTCGCGAGCAATTCGGCCAACAGATCGGTGAATTTCAACTGATGCAGGGCAAGCTAGCAGATATGTATACCGAGTTGAGTGCCAGCCGCGCTTATCTGTACGCCGTCGCTGCAGCCTGTGATCGCGGCGAACAAAGCCGCAAGGATGCCGCTGGCATCATTCTGTTTTCGGCAGAAAAGGCCACATTGATGGCCTCACAGGCGATTCAGGCGTTGGGCGGTAACGGTTACATTAACGACTATGGTACGGGCCGACTATTACGTGACGCTAAGCTCTATGAAATTGGCGCCGGCACATCCGAGATCCGGCGCATGCTGATCGGCCGCGAACTATTTAAAGAAACTGCCTGAGGAATCTTCGTCATGACCGCACTCGTCAGTAAGATCAATACCCGTGATGCCGCCTTTGCGGAGAACGAGGCGCATCTGCTAGCCCAGGTCGCCGACCTGCGACAGGTGGTGGCGAAAATCAAACTCGGTGGTGGTGAAAAATACCAACAACGCCACAAGGCACGGGGCAAGTTATTGCCTCGCGAGCGCCTCAATGGCCTACTGGATGATGGCTCACCGTTTCTCGAGCTATCTCAATTGGCAGCCCATGATGTCTACGATGATGAGGTACCCGCAGCAGGTATCATCACCGGCATTGGTCGCATCTGTGGCCAGGAATGTATGATTTTTATCAATGATGCCACCGTTAAGGGCGGCACCTACTATCCGCTGACTGTGAAGAAACAAGGCCGCGCCCAAACCATCGCGCAGGAGAACCATCTGCCCTGCATTTATCTGGTCGATTCCGGCGGCGCGTTTCTACCCCTGCAGGCAGAAGTCTTTCCTGATCGCGAGCACTTCGGTCACGCCTTCTTTAACCAGGCGCGCATGTCGGCGCAAGGCATCCCTCAGATCGCTGCAGTCATGGGATCCTGCACCGCCGGTGGTGCCTACCTGCCAGCCATGGCCGATGAGTCCATTATCGTCAAAGAACAGGGCACCATTTTTCTCGCCGGCCCACCACTGGTGAAGGCCGCCACTGGCGAAGTCGTCAGCGCCGAGGATCTCGGCGGCGCTGACGTCCACTGTCGCACTTCCGGCGTTACCGACCATTATGCAAACAACGATCATCACGCCCTGCAACTGGTACGGCAATGTATCAGCCGGCTAAATCGGGTCAAGCCCAGCCAGCTGGACATCAAGCCCAGCTGCGAACCACTGTACCCCATTGAGGATATTTACGGTGTGATCCCTAAAGACACTCGGCATCCCTATGACGTGCGTGAGGTCATCGCTCGTCTGGTAGACGGTTCCGACTTTGACGAATTCAAGGCTTTGTACGGCAC
>JABMOJ010000235.1 GCA_013204195.1 SAR86 cluster bacterium | reverse complement strand
GGGCTACAATTTAAAGCCCTGCCTCGCACTTCACTGCCACCGAAAGGCCGCTGAACGACAACTAGCTGCTAATCGGTTTCCGCAGTAGCGGCGGCTCGATCTTCGTTAGCGCGCTGAATCACGTAAGCTCGCACCTTCTCCACATCGTTCTCGTCCAACAGGTCAGCGAAGCTGGCCATTCCGGTACCGGCTAGAATGCCACCCAGCACAATCTCATTGTATAACCCATGCCGAGTGGCATTGGTCATTCGCAGATCGGGGACAACCCCACTGGAGCGTGCCAGCACCCCATGACAGACCGCGCAGTTAGAGTGGTACACATTGTCGCCACGAGCTATATCTTCGGCGGACGCATCGCTAACAGGCTGTTCCGGAATGCTGCGATCCAATGCCGTCGGTTGGGGCAACTCTGCACTACCGTCTAACTTGAAGACCAGCAGTTTGCCAAAATTACCATAGGTCATGGATGCCAGGTTGTTCGACTCGCCACCAAACAAATCACCACCACCCGTACCCGCCAGAATAGCGACGTATTGAATACCGTCAATCTGGTAAGTTATCGGCGGCGCGAGAAACGACGTATAAGCGTTAAAAGACCAGAGCACATCGCCAGTATCCGAATCATAGGCTTTCACTTCACCCAGGGAATTACCCTGAAAAACCAACCCACCTTCGGTGGCCAAGGTACCGCCATTCCAGTGGTGCACCTGCTCTACCGCCCACTTTTCTTCGCCGGTCAACGGATCGAAGGCTTTCAGATAACCCCGCGCCTTGGGCGGAATACCATCTTGACCCATAACCTGAATGATGTTGCCAAGCTCAACGCCCGTGTTCCAGCCGCCCACCACATGTTTGTAAACGCCGGTGTTTTGCCATTCTTCATCCATGGCATAGGCCAGAGGGTTTTCCATGGCCGGAATAAACGCCAGACGCCGTTTCTGATCAAACGCCATAGCCTGCCAGTTGTGACCGCCTAATGGTCCCGGCAGAATCCACTTGGTCTTGTCCAGATAATCATAGGCGGGGTCTTCTACAGGGCGGCCCGTGGTCATATCCACGTGAGTTGCCCAAGTGGCGGTGACGTACTTGTTGGCTCGCAGCAATTCGCCGTTAGACCGATCCAACACATAGAAGAAACCATTTTTGGGGGCCTGCATCAGCACTTTGCGATCAACCCCGTCAACTTCCAGGTCGGCCAGCACAATGTCCTGCACGGCGGTATAGTCCCAGTTATCCATGGGTGTTGTTTGATAATGCCACTTATAGGCACCCGTATCGGCGTCCACAGCAACAATAGAAGACAGGAACAGATTGTCACCGCCGCCGGGCGAGCGAATCGCTCGCGCCCAGGGAGAGCCATTACCCACGCCCAGATAGAGCTGGTTAAATTCAGGGTCATAGACGATAGAGTTCCAGACTGTGCCGCCACCACCAATTTTCCACCACTCGCCACCCTTCCAGGTTTCGGCGGCCATTTCCAGCTCAGGAGACTCAAAGGGCTCATCTGGATTACCTGGTACCGTGTAGAACCGCCAGACTTGCTCACCGGTTTCGGCATCATAGGCAGTAACATAACCGCGAACGCCATATTCAGCGCCACCGTTACCAATAAAGACCTTGCCATTAGCGACTCGGGGCGCACCGGTAATCGTGTAATCGCGGCTACGATCCGTCAGGGTATTGATCTTCCAGACTTCGGCGCCGGTTGCGGCATCCAGGGCAATCAGGCGACCGTCAAGGCTGGCCACGTAGACCCGGCCTTTATAGACCGCCACACCGCGGTTGACCACGTCACAACAGGCTTTGCGCGCCCACGCGCCGGGCACTTGCGGGTCATAGGACCAGATAGTCTCACCGGTGAGAGCGTCCAGCGCATAGACCCGGCTCCAGGCCGTTGTCAGAAACATCATGTTATCGACGACGATGGGGGTCGATTCCAACGCACGATTGCTCTGCATATCCTTAAACCAGGCCAGACCGAGGTTCGCGACGCTGTCTTTATTGATTTGCTCCAGGGGCGAGAAACGCTGCTCCTCATAGGTACGACCATAGGCCAGCCAGTTCCCGGGCTCACTCTCGGCATTCTTGATCCGCTCATCATCGATCATGCCCACCGTGGGCGCTACAATGTTATCAGCGCCGGTTGCAACGGCAGCGGTCGGGCTGGTAGCAGACTGATCTTGCGTGAACTTATAAAGTCCAAATCCGGCTGCAACAATCACGATCACAATCACAAGGTTTCTTATCATTTTTCTCGCCTCTTAAATTTCTCCGCCCCAATATAGCGGAAGCGAACCCACTCGACTAGGCCGATACCGGGTTTTTGGCAATTTTGCTATCTGCAGACCGCTCTAGAAGCGCTAGATGCCTGCAGTCAAAAGGTCGTCAGATGCTGAGATCACTCAATCACGAGCTGGATTGATCGCGCCAAAGAGCCTTCCTGCTAACGGCAGCACCTTTATCTAAAAG
>JABMOJ010000234.1 GCA_013204195.1 SAR86 cluster bacterium | reverse complement strand
TGACCGCCCCCAGCTGCAGCTCTCCCAAGGTCAGTAGATGGGCTGAATCGATTGCCATATCTAAGTCATAACCGATCGGCCTCGAGAATTCGCTGTTAGCCAGCATCACCTTTGCTTGGCGAACCACCCAAGTATGTTTGTGACTCAGGTACTGCAGTTCGATATTCACATCCTCCAGTTGTAACTCATCCACTTGCCAGGTCCATGCTGGCGCCAGTGGTGCGCTCTCGACCGACTGGGCTTGTGTGATAGGCACTCGCAAGCCACCTATCGTGAGGTCTTGGTCTTGACCACGTTGAGGTGGCGCGCCTTGAGGTGGCGCGCCTTGAGTCTGCGCACTTTGAGCCTGATAGCTGACTGGCAAACTCAATGCCTCGATCCTCACTCGCTCAACATGCACCCGCTTGCTGAGTAGCGCTCTCATATTTAGGGTCAAATCCAGCAACTCGAGCTGTTTCTCAGTACCCACCTCTACCCCTCGGACTCGCACATCGCCGGTAAAGGGATTGATCGACACTGACTCGACCTGCGCGGGCTCGCCAAACATCTCAAACAGCACATTCTCAAGTTGCCAACGAGCCACTATCGGCACACTGACCACCAGCGCGAACAGGCTAATGACGACGACGAAACTGCCAGCGATTTTTCGCATATTCATACTCGTTACTCTTCCTGAACGACCAAACGAACCCACCCACCAAAGTTGATAGCGAATTGATTCATGGTTTTAGATTATCGATAATTGAGGTGTCATTGTCGGGCCTTCGCCTGGATTGCAGCCGACGACCCGATAGATCCAAAGGCACGTTAACTGACCTAGACGGGACGATCGCCCTTGATGGTTACTCGAATGCCGTGGCGAGTCTGCGGGAAATAATCCCAAACAGCCATGTGCTGGGTGCAACGATTGTCCCACAAGGCGACGGAGTCGGGTCGCCACTGAAAACGACAATGAAAATTGGGATTCTTGATGTGTGCAAATAACAGGGCGAGAATACCGTCGCTTTCGTCGCGCTGAAGACCCTTGATTCGCTGGGTAAAGCCGCTGTTGACAAACAGCGCCTTGCGACCGGTGACCGGATGAGTGCGGACCACCGGATGCACCGCTGAGGGATTCTCCCGCTGCGGTGCATGAGCACCATAAAAGCCCGAATAATCGGCCACATGCACTGCAGAAAGGTCCGCCAAAAGTTTCTGGATCGGCGTACTCAGTGTGGCGTAAGCCTCGTACATATTTGCCCACAACGTATCTCCACCGTGAGAGGGTGTCTGGTGCAAATGCAAAATACTCGCCATCGGCGGCTCTGCATCTGCAGACACATCAGAATGCCAACCCTCACCATTATTGCGAAACGAGTCTTTGTCTGTATGGATCTGCATCAAGGCCGGGTTATCCTGCACATAAGGCGCTGCAGGATGGATATGTAATTCGCCAAAGCGCTGACCGAAGGCTAAATGCTGGGCGGAGCTCATGGGTTGATCTCGAAAAAACAACACCAGATGATCCATCCAAGCCTGATGGATTTCCGCAAACACAGCATCAGATAGCGGGGCACACAAATCCACGCCAGACACTTCTGCGCCGATCAGCGGCGTCAGCGACTGTACTTGAATAAAACGATAATTCATCAATTTTCCGCCGTTAGCCGTTTATAGTCACCACCGATAGCTCGTGCTCGCGCTCAAGACTGACTTTGTCTGTACGGCGAGTGCTCCTGGAGAAAATCAATCTCCTCGTCAATATGGCGATTTTCCTCTGTCAGAAAATTTCCCACGGCGTCACTGAATGACTGATTCGCCAGCCAGTGAGAACTATAGGTATGCGTCGGCAGATAACCTCTGGCAAGCTTATGCTGGCCCTGAGCCCCGGCCTCAACCCTCGACAAGCCATGGGTGATCGCATACTCAATCGCCTGATAATAACAGGCTTCGAAATGCAAGAATCGGTGATCTTCGAGGCACCCCCAGTTTCTACCAAACAGACATTCGCTGCCGATAAAGTTGATTGCTCCGCCGATATAACGTCCCTCACGTCGACACATAATGAGCAAGATATCATCACTCATGCTAGCGCTGATCCGGGAAAAAAAATCCCGCGACAAGTAGGGCGAACCCCATTTTCGACTACCTGTATCGACATAAAACCGATAGAACGCATCCCAGTGGCGCTCTTCAATCGCGGCCCCCTGCAACCACTCGATCTCAACGCCATTCGCCAGTGCGTCGCGGCGCTCACGGCGAATATTTTTGCGCTTTTTCGCCGACAACTGCTGCAGAAAATCCTCGAAACAGGTGTAGCCATCGTTCTCCCAATGAAACTGGTTATGGGTTCTTTGCAGGAACCCAGCATCTCCCAATCGTTGCCATTGTTGTTGCTCCGCAAACGTCACATGTACTGAAGACAGGCCAAGTTTTTCCGCTAGCTGCATCATCCCCGAGATCAGATATTGCTCTAGCTCATCGCTTTGGGGTGAATCCACCGTTAGCAACCGACGGCCAGTCACTGGTGAAAATGGCACCGCTACCTGTAGCTTGGGGTAATAACGACCACCGGCTCTTTCAAAGGCATCAGCCCAACTGTAATCGAAGACATACTCGCCCTGAGAGTGGTTCTTCAGGTACATAGGGACCACGCCATGAACCGCGCCGCTGTCTGCCACCAGGCTAAGGTGCTGGGCAGCCCAGCCGGTCTCAGGCGTCGCTGAATCGCTGTCCTCGAGCGCGCTGAGAAAAGCAAAAGACACAAAGGGATCGAAGGCGATCAAACTTTTGGGATTCGCCAACCGCGGATTCGCGCAAGCATCCCAGTTAGCCTGGCCAATCTCATGAATCGAGCTGCAGGCTTTGATTGTATAGGTCATAGTTTCGTCAGTCAGAAGGCGATTCAGCCAGGGTGCATCAGCACCCTGGCGGTTAACCGATCAGAGCATTTCGCTGGCGATAAACTCAAGGGCCTCGGTTTGTCCGGAGCCAATCAGCATGCTACCCACATGACCCTTGGCCGCAGCCGCTTTCCATGCCTGTAGGCGCTCTCTAATACGTTCTTTCGGGCCTACCAGATGCACAGCGTCCACCAATTCATCGGGCACTGCCGCCGCAGCCTCATCTTTTTTACCTGAAAGATAAAGATCTTGAATCTTCACCGCGGCATCTTCATAACCCAGCTTCTTGGCATAGTCGTTATAAAAGTTCGCGCCCCTGGCGCCCATGCCGCCGATATATAGCGCCATACTGGCTTTAATAGGCGCACGACAGTGCTCAACGTTATCACCCATAATGCAGGTCACAAATGGTGCTATATCAAAGTCCAGCAATGTCTTACCCGCCTTGTTAAGGCCTTTGCTGATATCGGCTTCGAACACATCGTAACGGTCAGGGTTCATCCAGATAGGGAACACGCCATCGGCCACCTCGGCACTGGCAGAGAGCCCGGCGGGCGTAATTGACGCTGTGAAGATGGGAATGCTCGTGTCAGCCAGCAAAATACTCTTCAGCGCTTTACCCAGACCGGTGCCATCTTCACCCTGATAGGGCATGGAATAATGAAACCCTTGGTGCTCTACGGGTCCTTCACGGGCCATAATCTTTCTCAGGATCGTAATATATTCCTTGGTCCGAGTAATCGGCCGACCATAAGCTACACCGTGCCAGCCCTCAACCACTTGTGGTCCCGAAGCGCCCAGGCCGACGATAAACCGGCCCTGAGACAGCTGATTCAAGGTCATGGCGGTCATGGCAGTACAGGCAGGTGATCGCGCCGGCATTTGCATGATGGCAGTGCCCACCTTGATTTTGTCCGTATTCGCCAGAATCCAGGCCGCCGGTGTCACCGCGTCAGAGCCATAGGCCTCCGCGGTCCATACCGAGTCATAGCCCATGCTTTCAGCGGCTTTTATTCGATCAATTCCCAGGTCCATGCTGCGACCAGAATAGCCGCTCAATATACCAAGTTTCATGTCTTACCCTCTTTTCATTAAATTCATCAGATCCAGTTCACTCTGGACCCGAACGCCTATCTCAGCCTTTGATTAAAACTTGAAATTTTTGGCCGTGAAAGTG
>JABMOJ010000233.1 GCA_013204195.1 SAR86 cluster bacterium | reverse complement strand
CTATGGGTTGGCACCTACTCAAAGACAATCCAACCCTGGCATACCTGCTCGGGATTGTGCTCACTTCTCAACTCGTCTCGGCAGTGTTGGATTATAAGTTCCAGGGGCTTTTGTCGGTTCAATTTGCCGGCGATCCAAATGCTGAGACTGCGTTTCAAGGCTGGTTCTTTGGTACCTTGAACACCAGTGTGTTAGCCCTGCAATTTATTATCACGCCGCTGGCTTTAAGCTTCGTTGGGCTACGCTGGATTCACATTTTGATGCCTCTCGTGCATTTAGTGGCCATTAGCATGGCGCTGATCGAACCGAGTGTCTGGAGCGTTGGGCTCGCATTTTTTCTCTTCAAAGCTTTCGACTACTCGATTTTTCGGGCAGCGAAGGAAGTGCTTTATGTCCCCTTGTCTTTTGATGAACGTTATCGTGCCAAGGAAATTATTGACGTCCTTGGCTACCGAACGGGGAAGGGGGCATCATCGGTGGTGATTGTGGCCCTGCAAAATGCCGGAGTCTTGATGAGCAACTACTATCTGGCCTTGGCATTTGCGGGTACGGCCCTGTGGCTGGCGCTGATTTTTCCGTTAACGCAACGGGCTCGAGCCATTCGCGAGGAATCCTGATTTAGTCTTGGTCGAGAGCCATGACTAGGGTTTGAAAACCAGCGTGTCGATAGTGTCGACAGTCAGGCGGCCGTTAGCTATTTGGGTCAATAGGCGTGCCAGGTGGTCAGCTGCACTCGTGAGTTGTCCCTCGATCACTGGCAACGCCCGCGTAATATATGCGGCGTTGAGATCGTCGCCACTGGCGATAGGTCGCCCATTGGTGTGTCGGTAGGCAGTCGTGCGGGCCAGCTCGAAGGAATGTAGTAGCCGGGGCATGATTTGCACAGAGTCCGTCGCGTGTGCCGTCGGTTTTAAGCGATTGATACTGGCAGGATAAGTCAGGCCAGCCTGGTTCACGAGCATCACATCCCAGAGGCTATGCAGGTTAGTCGGTTCTTCAAAGCCGCTGATTTTAATCTTATTACCACCCCAGTCTTCCCCGTGACTGACATGCAAGGGTTGGTGCAGGTCGCCGACTAAATGGCCGAGATATCGTAGCGCCGCCGCTTTTCTGGCAGCTTCACGTTTACCATGGCTATCTTGGGAAAGGTACACCAGGCTGCGACGGATACCGACTGTTAGGCAGTCCATGGCCGCACAGTCTCGAGCCAGGTCAATTGTCTCGATCCCTGCCGGAATATTGATAAAGTGCTGCTCATAGCTGTCTCGGTGAGAGCTGTACTTTGCCACGTCGGCCCACAGGCAAGCATCGGCAAAATTGTCACTGCCGTTGCCGTCGAGAAATTCACCGAGTGCCAAGGTTGTTTTCAGCCATTGGCGGCTAGTGGCATCAAGCTGGGTCTCGGCAACGCTGCAAACCAGCTGATGACCAGTTTTTCCCCAGGCGAATGCCGAGGCCGGGTACAGGGCCCAGAACGGTAAACAGAACGATAAACAGAACGATAAACAGAACGATAAACGGAACGAAAAATAGATCAGTCTAATGATTCTCACTTTGCATCTCCAATCAGCCTGTTCATATTGTACCTATGCTAGGGTCTGAGAGTCATCGCTGTTCATGCAATGCTGAATAAATAGTCGTCGGGGCACTGGTGTGAATTGTGACCAAACACCGCCGACTCTGCCAGCCAGTGAATCTGCGCAACGCCAGTGCGCGAGATTTGGTATTGACCCCTAGCGGGACGACGGCTGGTATCTGATGTTCTGATGATCGCTTACGGATTGCCGGAGACCAACTGATAACCGCTGGGTGTTAAAAGCAGTACAGCAGTTGCCTGACGAGCGAGTCGAGTATTATGGGTAACAAAGATACAAGTAATTTTCAGATCGATAATGCTCTGCATGACCTGAGCTTCTGTGGCTTCATCCAGGTGTGCCGTGCACTCGTCGAGAAACAAGATCTTGGGACGATGATATAAGGCGCGAGCGATAAGAACTCGGCTCTGCTGTCCCGCAGACAAAATTGTACCCATATCGCCAATCAGACTCTCGTAGCCCATGGCCATCGCCATGATATCGTCATGAATCATTGCGAGTCTGGCCGCCGACTCGACGCGTTCATAGTCGAACTCAGGATCGTTAAACGCGATATTAGATTGGATACTGCCAGATAGCAGTGCCTCGCCTTGCATCACGCTGGCGCTGTGAGTGCTTAGTGCGTGACCACCAGCGCCGCTTAGGGGTAGTTCATCAATGTAAATTTCTCCATGAGTGGCGGGCAATAGATTTTGCATGACATTCAGCAAGGTTGATTTACCGCAGCCAGAAGG
>JABMOJ010000232.1 GCA_013204195.1 SAR86 cluster bacterium | reverse complement strand
TTTGTATTCCTCACGTACTTCTGTGCCCGGACACTTGGGTGCCACCATAATCACCGTAATGTCATCCCGAATCTGCATGCCTTCTTCAACAATATTAAAACCATGTGAATAAGCCAGACATGCGTTCTGCTTCATCAAAGGCACAACCTCTGCGACCACAGACGTATGTTGTTTGTCTGGCGTCAGGTTCAGAACCAAATCTGCTGTCGGAATCAGTTCCGCATAGGTACCCACTGTAAAACCGTTGTCTGTGGCGCTCTTCCAAGACTGGCGTTGCTCTTTAATCGCCGACTCACGCAAGGTGTAAGACACATCGAGGCCGCTGTCCCGCAAATTCAAGCCCTGATTGAGTCCCTGTGAACCACAACCGATAACCACCAGTTTCTTGCCCTTCAAGACACTCACGCCATCGCTGAAGGCAGCCGGATCCATAAATTCACATTTGCCCAGTTGGGCGAGCTGCTCACGCAGCGACAAAGTATTAAAATAATTAGCCATGGCGGGGTTATCCTTTGGTGTAGTCAAACGGTAATCAGGGTTGGTATTGTGTCTGCGGGAAACCTAATTGCAGAGATTACTCATAAAGGCCGCTACTGTAGAGCAATTGCAGCCTTGCGTAAAATGAACATTTTGGGACATGAGGTTGCGATTGTCGCAACACTATAAGCTATTCACCGCTCACCGGCCACGCTGACTTAGCACAATCACCCACCGCCCGATAACGCCTACCCACCGCCCCCGTGGCCTAGCTTGACGTTGCCAGTGATGGCGATGTTCGTTACTCTCGATATCTAGCCATTTCCACAATCGTGCAAAATCATTAACCCGAGAAAGCGCCAGCAACCGTTATTTGAGCCATCCGGCGCATCAACACACTTAATTCATCAGGAGCGAACCATGAGCGAAGCCAGGGATACCACCGAACAATCCAACCCCTATGATCTGCCACTGGATCAATTCGACCTACTTCGGCCAGATCTATTCGAAAACGACAACCACGTAGGCTACTTCGAGCGCCTGCGAAAGGAAGACCCCGTACACCTGCAGACTGATCACGCTGAAGCCGGATCCTTTTGGAACGTCACGCGTTACAAGGACATCATGGAGGTCGACACCAACCATGACCTTTACTCCTCATCGGGCTCCATCGTCGCGACCGACCAAGATGAAGATTTCTCCTTACCCATGTTTATCGCCATGGATCCACCTAAGCATGACCAGCAACGGCGTGAAGTCAGCCCGGTAGTGGCACCCCGCAACTTGGCACTGATGGAAGACGAAATTCGCGGCCGAGTAGTGGATATTCTTGACAGTCTGCCCCGCAATGAAGAGTTCAACTGGGTTGACCAGGTGTCTATCGAACTGACCACCCAGATGCTGGCGACGCTGTTCGATTTTCCCTTTGAAGATCGACGTAAATTGACCCGTTGGTCAGACGTTGCCACCGCCGATGTGGAAACCGGCATCATCGTTGAAAGCGAGGATCAGCGCCGAGCAGAATTGTATGAATGCCTGCAGTACTTCACTGGTCTGTGGAATCAGCGGGTTAACGAACCACCGCGCGGCGACCTGATTTCCATGCTCGCTCACGGTGAATCGACCCGCAACATGGATCCCATGGAATACCTGGGCAACCTGGTATTGCTGATTGTCGGTGGTAATGACACGACCCGAAACTCCATTACCGGTGGCGTTTGGTTCCTGAACCAGAATCCTGGTGAATATCAAAAATTGCGAGACAACAGCAATTTGATTACCAGCATGGTTCCAGAAATCATCCGTTATCAGACCCCTTTGGCCTATATGCGCCGGACTGCCCTGCAGGACTCTATCTTAGGCGGCAAGCAGATCAAGGAAGGCGAGAAACTCCTAATGTGGTATGTGTCAGGTAACCGCGACAGTGAAGTCATCGAGCGCGCCGACGAATTCATCATTGATCGCGCCCATCCTCGACAGCATTTATCCTTTGGCTTCGGCATCCATCGCTGCATGGGTAATCGTCTGGCAGAAATGCAATTGAAAATTCTCTGGGAGGAAATCGGCAAGCGCTTTAAGGCGATCGAGGCCGTAGGGCCACCCACCTGGGTGCAGTCATCCTTCGTAAAAGGTTACTCCGATCTACCGGTCATACTCCGCGAAAAGTAGCACTGCATGCTCACCCATCAGGGTCTCGAATGAGACCCTGATGTCAGCGCCGCTCAAAACCTCATAGCTTACAAACCCGCGCTTGCATTTTTGTGAACGGGTCGAGCGTTTGGCCGACATGGATCGATAACAATGTCGCCATGGCATCGACACAGCAATCAACTTATCGCATCTTTTACTGGCTCAGCCTGGCGTTATTCTGCGCCTACGGCCAACCGGGGGGAACCGATGGCACCAGCGAAACATGGCTAGACCACCGGCTTAGCACTGGGTCTCCAAGTCAACTACCGTCAGCCGCCCATGCCAGTCAGGCTTGCCTGCTCAGATGGCAACCCTATTGCGCTACCACCATCGGCACACTGCCAGCTTGTGTACGCTTAGGGTCGCCAGCCGCAGCCTCTTTAGACAATGTCTGTTTAAGCGCCTATTCCAGCAACGCTGACGCCCCTGATCCACAAATTATCTTTGCCCAGCTGGATCCCATTGATACCGCGCTAGACACTCGGACCCTGCCAGTCATTGCGAACTCGGCACAATACGACAACGACGCAACAGTCAAATTCGACTCAGCACTCGGTTGGCGCGCAGCGCACGGATCCTTGATGCCCTTCAGCACGGCGACACTGGCGCGCTGGCACGCCGACAGATGGATCAATGAAAGTGACCTTCAGCGCGAATCACAGCACGACTCTGATCACGACCCTCATCACGACGCGCATCACGACCCTCATCATGAAGCTACCGTCAGGTATTTTTGATCATGCTAGCGCGATTAATCATTCGAAGCCTAGACCCGGAACCGACTCGCCATGAGCCAGAGCTCTAAAATAAATGAACCACTAGAGAACCGCACCCATATGAGCTTACCCGTCAACTCCATCAACTCGATCAACCATGGCATTGAACACGGGCGCTCAAGATTTCGCACACAAGACTTGCTCGCCAAGACCATCATCGAGCCAGCATATCGGTGAGCCTCAACGCCACACCGAACAACCGCTTAACCCGCTCGAAAACCAACTGAGGACCGTCAAAATGGAAGTTTGGAATCAACGACTATTTCTGCTGATTTTTTTAGTGCTATGTATCGCTCATGTTTTAGCCGACTAGCCCAAAACGGATCTCGATTCGCCGCATCAGCGCAATCAATTTCAGCCTGACATCACGACGAACACTGAGTGTCAGGCGATATATTTGGCGTCTCTGGCGCCCTTGCTCGTGCCGAGACTATCTAGGACGTTATTTATGAAGTTATCTAGGCACTCAGTTAGAAACCTATCTCTAGAAACTTAGCTAGAAACTTAGCTAGAAACTTAGCTAGCAACTTATCTAGAAACTTGGCTAGCGCACCGCATAGGCCATTCTCTGCCCCAAGGGCTGCGGATATTCTTCTCGACCCAGGACACCCCCTAAACTGCAAAGTTGTGTACACTGGCGCCACTACCCATGAGAAAACTGGCGATGAAACGAAATATTCTGCTGATCACCACGGACCAGATGCGTTTCGACGCTTTAGGCTGTAACGGTGGACTGGTCGCCAAAACACCAGTGATCGATAAGTTGGCTCGCGAGGGTATTAATTACCAACGCGCCCATAACCAGAACGTCGTTTGCATGCCAGCTCGGGCGACCATCATGACAGGCCAATATGTATCAACCCATGGCGTCTGGATGAACGGCGTTGCACTGCCCGAAGAGACGCCCACGATCGCCCACTGGCTGCAGGATCACGGTTATCAGACGGCACTATTGGGCAAAGCCCACTTTGAACCCTGGCTCGGCGACCCCGCGATCTTCTTTGAAAACCGCATGGCTAACGAACACAACACCGGGCCCCATCGAGGCTTCGATCATATGGAACTGGCGAACCACTTCTTTGAAGGTCACAGCCACTATGACCGCTTCATGACCCAAGAACATCCTGACCTCAAGGAAAAATTCTATCCGATGGTCACTGCCCGCGGGCAGAACACGATCGGCGCCGGCGATACCCAAGCCATACAGGTCTGGCCCAGCGATATCCCCAAAGCGCTGTATCATACCGATTGGGTTGCCGACCGCACCCTTGACTGGCTTGGTCAACGTCAGGATCAGGATCCCTGGTTCTGTTGGATGAGCTTTCCAGACCCACACCATCCCTGGGATCCACCGGCCTCAGAAACCCACCGAGTGAACTGGCGTGATGTGCCCTTGCCTTCCCTCTACAGCGAAGACAAGGCAGAAATGCAAGCCTTGCTCGCCACTAAACCCAAGCACTGGCAAGGTTATTATGACGGCACTATCTGGAGCAACCTGGAATCACCGCGAGACTTCATACCGAGAGACATGACCCCGGACCAGGTGCGTGAAATCAACGCCATGAACCATATCGAAAACGAATTGATTGATGATGCCTGTGGTCGGGTTATCGACTGGCTCAAGGCCAAGGGATGGTATGACAACACCGACATTATCTTTACCACCGATCACGGCGAATTCCAGGGTGACTTTGGTCTGTTGTTTAAGGGACCTTACCATGTTGATGCCTTGATGCGCTTGCCCATGATCTGGCGCCCGGCGACCCATACCGACACCCCAGCCGCCAGCGTCACCCTGCCCGTTGGCCATCTCGATCTGGCATCAACCTTCTGTGAAATCGCCGGTATCGAATCACCGCCTTGGGTACAGGGTCAGGTGTTGCCTCAGGATGACGCGCATGCCGAGGCGCAACACCGTGAAGACGTTATTACCGAATGGGATTCGGAACACGGCGAAGTCAGCCTCCACATGAAGTCGATTTACAACAAAGCCGGCTGGCTTTGTACAGTCTATGAAAAGAGCAGTCTTTATGCTGGCACCGAAGGCGAGCTATACGACATGACGGCAGATCCCGAACAGCGAGTAAACCTGTGGGGCGACCCTCAGCATAAAGCCACTCGCGATGAATTGATCAGCGATCTATATGAAAAACTACCCCGCCCACGCGAGCCCAAGCTACCGCGCCAAGCGCCGGTCTAACGAAGGTTTTAGGGCACGCAGCGCTGCCTAATTAGGGTGGGCCGATAATCTTCCTCAACGACGGCCCGAGGGACCGTCAGTCGTCGTTGGTGTCACTGGCTGCGTCATCGCCCGCCTTGGCGTTCTTGACTGGGCGCCTGGCTAAGAACCATCACCATCTCTATCACGCGTTCGCGCGATAATATCGAAGATCACCCCGGATACCGGCGAGAAGCGCGTGACTCTGAAAGCCAGGCCGTGATAACTCATCCGCTTGACCGATCGCACCTCTTCTATGTGTCGCAGAAACAGCAGACCGACAGCCAGACGGGTGAGCGCCGAAACCAGGAATACGCCATAAAATACCGAACTCCAACTGAAGGCAATATCCACCGAGAAAATGCTTGTCGCAATGCTGGTAGGTAATATCAATGCCAGCGCACTCCCCACCGACGCACCAATAAATACCGCGACACTACCGAAAAAATTGTGTAGCGCCATCATCCCCGCTCGGCGATGCCCCGGCGTCAGGTCAAATAGAAAGTTAGAACTGCTGAGTGAGTACCCTGACCAGACCAAACCACTGATCATCTGAACCAGTAACAAATAATAGAAGTCTGACGACAATACCCATAAAGCGGGAATAACCGGAATCGTGTAGCCCGTCAAACGCAAGATAATACGGTTACCGAATAGGTCACCGAGTCGTCCCCACCGGTTCAGCACCAAAAACTGCATCAACACCGACGCGGCAGTATTCAATGTGAGTTCGAGATAACTGAAATGCAGATCCCGTAATAAATACACTACCAGGAACGGTCCTGAAATGGCGACGGCAAACTGCATCGAGGCAAAGAACAAAGAAAACCGTAAAAAATTGGGTTGTTGACGTAAAAAAGCCAAGCCCGGCAATCCATCACGCTCTTCTCGTGGCGCGCTCTTGTGCACCTGTGGCGGGTCATACAGACGACTCAACTGATAACAAGAATAGGTCCGCGCCAACATGCCGATAGAAAAAATCAGCAAAAATCCATACAGCGTGTAATCCAGCGAATCGAACAATTGCAGAATAGTGCCTGCTAGCAGCAACGCGGTGAACGAGGCGATGCTCGACAAACGCGTTCGACGTGCAAAAAATCGTCCGCGAACATTTTCTGGCACCAAGGCACCCATCAAGCTACCCCATAAGGGCGCACCCAAATTCGGCCCGACAAAGTACAAGATCACACTGAGGAGCAACAATGAGAATGCCCAATCAGGAAACAGGCTTGGTAACGTCGCGATCAGCAACAAACCCAAAATCTGCACCAGGGCGCCGAACACGATGATACCCTTGCGCACACCTATCGCCTGCCCGACAACCACTGCCAGCATCTGAGCGAAGGACGCCAACAGCGGTGGCAAGGCGGCGAGCAAGCCAACCTGTTGAGTTGTTGCCTTGAGAAAAACCGCATAGGCAGAAAAATAACTCTCACCGACGCCAGTCATGATCGAGAAAGCCACCCCATCTTTGATGGAATGGTTCAGCGACTTTTCAATAACAGGGTCCTTGGAAAATGGTTTGTTCAAGGGTCGATCTCAGCAGGTGATCAAAGGCGCTGACTCACAACAGCGCGACGCAATAGCCGTACGCATTATAAGGTAGATCCGAGAACATCTGACAAACAAATCTACCTATAATCTGACCAGTACTAGCCGATTAATGATAATTTTGATCAACAGCGCCTCACTTTCTGGCATACTGACGCCGCCAAGTTCAGCCCCTATCAATTCAGAGCCAGCCCATTGAAAGAAAAAGATAAATTGGAATCTCACTATCTATCTGCCGCTGAAGTCTGGCAACTGGGTTGTACCGGCGCGGTGCTCGAAACCGTTAACAGGCCAAAATTCATCGCAATGGCACGCAGTCGGTTTCATACGTTTCAGCTCTCCATCAGCCATTCTCAGACCATCGGTGACGGCGCAAAGGTCGACGCCTTAGTTCGTGGCCTGGCCATTGAACTGCAGGGAGCACCTGGTCTGGCAGAGCAATGGTTCGACTCAGAGTTCAGCGCCAATGACTTTGGCGAGCTGGTCAATGCCAACCTCGCCCAACTCGGCACCAGCGATAAGTTCTGACATTGACCACGGCGAAACTCACACAAGGTACCGTCAGCGCCGGACTGCTCAGTCTGACAC
>JABMOJ010000231.1 GCA_013204195.1 SAR86 cluster bacterium | reverse complement strand
TCGCCCTGTTTTTCTCGCTGCTGACCATTCCTTTTTTGTTGCTGTCCCAGCAAGAGCTAGCCCCCATTGAAGACCAAAGTTCGGTGTTCGTGATCTCCTCGCCACCGCCCGAGGCCTCGCTGGCCTATACCCACGAGCACATGCATGATGTGGTGGACGTGATGAACAATCTGCCGCAGGCCACGTATATGTGGCAGATTATTAATCCCGGCGGCGCTGTGGGCGGCCAACAGTTTGTCGACCCTGGCGAGCGAGACTTCACCACACAAGATATGATGCCACTGACCTATGGCCGTCTGTCAAAGGTACCCGGCCTGCAGGCTTTCCCTAATGCTTCGCCGTCCCTGCCCAGCGCTGGCAGGTTTTCGGTAGAACTGGTGGTTACCGCTGCAGCCAGCGCGGCAGAAATGCAGCCCTACGCCGAAAAGCTACTGGCGGCCGCCTACGCCAGCAAGCTGTTTCTGTTTGCTGACACCAACCTGAAGATTGACTTTCCCCAGGCCCACTTTGAGTTGAACCGCGATCGCATCGCCGATGTGGGGCTCACCGTCGCCGACGTCAGCCAGCAACTATCAACTTATTTGTCTGGCAACTACGTCAACCGCTTTGATCTAGACGGCAAAGCCTATCGGGTTGTGCCCATGCTGGAAGACCGAGATCGACTGGATATCTATGCCCTGCAAGATCTGAAAATCCAAACCCCCAGCGGCGCCCTAGTGCCCTTCTCGTCGCTGGCACGTCTGGAAGAAAAGGTGGGTCCTCGAGTGCTGACGAAATTTCAGCAGCGCAATTCGTTTACGCTATTCGCTGGCATGATCCCGGCATACACGAAAGAACAAGGCCTCAGCGCCATTGAGAAAGCCGCGGAAGAAATTCTGCCGCCCGGCTACATCATCGACTATGCTGGTGAATCTCGTCAAATTCGCCAGGAAGGCAACACACTCTTCGGTGCTCTGGGGATGTCATTAGCATTTGTGTTCTTGGTGCTGGTGGTGTTATTCAACCGCTTTAGAGATCCGTTAGTGGTACTGCTAGGCTGTGTACCGCTCGCCCTGGCAGGGGCACTCATGTTTACCTTTTTGGGTTGGACCACCTTGAACATTTACTCTCAGATCGGTCTCATTACACTGATCGGCTTGGTGACCAAGAACGATATTCTGATTGTTGAGTTTGCCAATCATCTACAGCGACAGGGTCTGAGTAAGTTTGAAGCGATTCGACAGGGCGCCAGCGTTCGACTTCGCCCGGTATTGATGACCACCGGCGCCACTGTGGTCGGCCACTTTCCGCTGGTTCTGGTGTCCGGTGCCGGCGCAGAAGCGCGGAATAGCATCGGCATCATCCTCGTTGCTGGCATGCTGCTGGGTACCTTCTTCACCTTGGTGATACTGCCAAGCATGTATCTGGCACTGGCCTCCAAACATGCGCCAGAAGCAGAACGCATCAAGGTCGACAGCTCGACGATACCGGCGGCAGAATAAGCGCCAGCGCACAGTGAACAGAGTGCAGCTGCTCAACGATGAATCGCTCTTACGCCGCGCGACTGGATTCCACCCACTTGACTCGCCATTGCTAGCGAAGCCGGTACCTACAAGGATACGAATCCAGCGCTGACCAGCAAGAAGGCTTAACCGCCGAAGGGCGACATGTGGTGATGGGCAATCTTCCAGTCACCACCTTCTTTGACCAGGACCATTGTTGCCCACGCGGCGTTCGCTGGTCTAGGACCCTGATTGTGGGGGATACTGTTGACCAGACGAATGAAACTGACAACCGCGGTATTCCCATAGATTTTGACAAGGGGTGATTCGACCCTAACGATCATAGTCGGCGTGCCACCGTCGCTCTTGACCATAGCGTTAAAACTAGCGATTTGGACTTTTAGGTTTTCCGCTTGATTCGACTGACGTATACCACCGGTAATTTGCACTCGATCATCGCGAATCAGTTGCGCTTGAGCTTCAAGGTTGGTTTCTAGATCAGCCCAGCGCTGAACCACTTTTAACACATCATCTGAATCGTTTGCTTGGCTGAAAGGAGCGACCAGCATAAAGATGAGTGCCATCATCATACGCTTTGATGTTATGGCTGGCCTGCGCAGCACTTGGTGTGTTTTTTTAAACATAACTTTACCTATCGACAACGTCAGAGTGAATTTCAACAGTATTCTTGTCGACGGAAAAATGTAACGATAGTTCGACTTTGGTCAGTGCCGAAGGATTGACGACTGCGCTTATGGCGCTCATCAAGAACAGCGGAGACTTGTTTTGTTAAGTGCCCGCCGCAACAAGGTAGAACCCTTGGTCAAAATCAGAATTTTTTCGATGATTTGGACGCAGATGAGCTTGAATCCCATTGGCTTGAATCCCATTAGCTTGAGTAAAGGGGCTCAGGCACGCGCTATAGCGGCCTTCTCGTCTTCCCTGTAACAAGCCAGCATCAACACTTGAAGTATCTTCAATACACCTGTCGAACGATCCCACTCGCGATTGCGCAAGCAATGGTCAGACTAAGCTCGATCATGAGGTCCTCGAGCACAATCAGGCGGGTAGCTTACCGCAGCCCGCCTGAGCGACGTATTATTTGAGCTCGATGCTCGCGACGCGGTCACCATGGGCGCTACCCAAGTACAACCGGCCGTTATGCGGTAACGCGACGGTGGCGTAGCCCATAGGCTCACCCTTATGGTGGAGCGCGACTTCGGAGCTCATGTCGGCTGAGTTTGCTTTGATAATCTGAAACTCCAACAAACAAGGGCCTGGCTGACCGTCTTCACAGCGTTCGTTAATAGGGTCATTCAGATGTGACGCAATCCAGAGATTGCCATCGGCATCGATCACGACGTTATCGGGGCTACGCACCGCGACTTCACCTTCAACCTCGCCCGTGAGACGATCTACCTTGATGGTTTTATTCGCCATATAGATATTAATAAACAACTTGCTGTTGTCTTGGCTGACCGTAATGCCATTCGGCATCATCTCATCTGAACCAGGCAGCTTCGTAAAACCCGATGCGGCTTGCCATTCCCAGACCCAGCCAACTTTCTCACCAGCAGTAAGCTGCGCTACGACAGTTTCAAAGGGAGTGCTTTTGTTCCACATATGGGTCACAAAGAACCCGCCATCGTGGAGACTGGCTACATCATTCATAAAAGCGTCGTTACCTGGCTTGGCACAACCTTTCCAATCGAGATGAGACTCAGCACCGGCGGCAACCAATTCGAAAAACTCGATTTGCTCGTTGCCATGGTTCACTACC
>JABMOJ010000230.1 GCA_013204195.1 SAR86 cluster bacterium | reverse complement strand
TTCGAAAAACTCGATTTGCTCGTTGCCATGGTTCACTACCAGTACCTGATGGCGACCATCGGCTCTGGTCATCAAATCGATGCCGTGAGGACTGAATTTTTCCGCATCTGGCGCGATACAAGCCGCGTCACCCCAGCGTGGTTCCATGCTTGCCCAGTTAATTTGCAGTGGCGCGCGCTGACTATTGGCAATATCCAACAAAGACAGCGTATTGGGTTCGTCAGACATGAAGGCGCCCATTTCACTGACCAGCAGAAATTCACCGCCAGGCACGACGGCTAAATCCTCTGGATTATGGAAGCCACAGACCGGCGTGATGCCCACGACCGTATCACAGGCTATATTGCTGTCAGCTGGTGCCAATGCTGCAGGCGCCGCAGCCTGCTCAACCGTTTCAGCCGGACCGCAGCCAGCTAACAAGCCACCGATCAGAACAAGAGAAACCAAAGATTTCGACATCATAGCAAGTACCCATATGTGTTTTTATTGTCGCCCAGAGTATTACAAGTGTGATGAACATTACCAGTACTCCGATACAAGTCGGTCACTGTCATAGGGACAAGTCGCGGGAACCCCGGCAACTCAATGATCAGCTGGGATCTCACGACCTCATCAGTTAGTTGTCCACAAACTAGCAACGCCCGCGAGCTTGCCAGGGTTCGAAATCCAGAAAAAGCGCGCGTAAGCCTATATTTTTCTCTACACTGAAAGCTCTCATCCTGAACCCTAGACGTATGATCACATGAGTCTTTCAACTCGCATCCTCGTTGGTTTAGGTCTCGGCCTTAGCGGTGGCATTGTCTATTCACTTATAGACCTACCGGCGCTACATCTATTGCCCGTGTTGATCGAACCCGTCGGGGCGCTTTGGGTGAATGGCATTCGCATGACGGTCATACCTCTGCTGATGTCATTGTTGATCACCGCTATCGCCGGCCAAAGTAACACGGGCGGCGTGGCGCAGCTTGGCACTAAGACCATTGGCTTGTTTGTCATTATGATCATCTGCGCTTGTCTTTATACGTTGCTGCTGGCGCCTTTTTTCTTATCATTACTGGATATTGATCCTGCTGACAGCAAAGCGCTGTTAGCAGTGACGCATACCGAAAAAATCAGCGGTACCGACCTGCCGCCCTTTCGCGACTGGTTAGTAAACCTGGTGCCTGCCAATCCATTTCGAGCCATGGCCAACAATGCCCTGCTGTCTTTGATGGTTTTCACCGGTTTGTTTGCGGCATCATTACTGCACATAGCCGAGCCTCAGCGTGTCCTGATCGTGAGTTTTTTTGAGGCGATTAAGGATGCGATGTTCGTCTTGATTCGCTGGATTATGCTGCTGGCGCCTATTGGGATTTTCGCCTTGGTGTTCCCCTTAGCGGCGACGCTGGGTGTGACCGTTATAAACCTACTAGGCTCTTTCATACTGATTGGCTGTGGTCTGATCTTTGTTATGACCCTGCTACTTTACCCAACGGCCGCCATATTAGGACGTATACCGCTGCTGCAGTTTATCAAGATAGTTGCACCGGTTCAGGTGATCGGTTTCAGCACGCGCTCGTCTTTGGCCGCCCTGCCGGCCACTTTCGCCGCCACCAAAGCCTTAGATATTTCAGATAAAGTCTCAGGGGTGGTTCTGCCCATTGCCGTGACCCTATTCAAATTCTCGTCACCTATCGCGCGTACTGCAGGGACTTATTTTGTCGCCCATATCTACGGCATTGAGTTGAACTTTTTTGAGCTATTCGTGATTGCAGCAGCCATCGGCTTGTTCAGCTTTTATTCACCGGGCATTCCCAGTGGCGGCTTACTAATAATGGCGCCGGTTTATGTATCCCTGGGGTTACCCGTTGCGGGCATTGGCATTTTGATCGCGATCGATCTTATTGTCGATATGTTTATCACCGCCTCGAACGTCACTGCAAACATCACAGCGGCAGCACTACTGTCACGAGATGAGCGCTGAAACCACCGCTCATGCTTAACGTACATTGCCTGTCATAGAGAGTGTGAAAGCCGCACTAAAAATAACTAACCGCCGAGGAGGCACTGATGCTGATAGAGATTCGATACTGCGCACAATGAAATTACCAACCAGAAGCGGACAGTTTGTCTGCCGAACTTCAAGCCATCACGGGTGCCGACATCAAGCTCATTGCCGACGGCAAAGGCATCTTTGACATCCGCGTGGATGGCCACCTGATTTATTCTAAATACCAAACCGGACGTTTTCCTAAACCGGGAGAGGTTACGGCGTTAATGAAACCGCGAACCTGACACCCGGCTTCGCGGTCTGGCGATCGTCAGTCAACAGACACCATCAACTACTTTCCGTAGGCGATCCGCTCTAACGCCTGGAGCGTTTCGATCGCTTTGCCATCAAAGAATGGCAACAGTTGTGTTGCATAAACGCCGCACATATCTCGTTCTCGATCGATCCAAAAATACGAATTAAAGAGCCCGCCCCAGGAAGCCGAGCCTGCACTGCGGCCATTGTTTGTACCCTGGGTATGCAACAAGAAACCTAACCCCCATTTTGCAGTCGACCCAAATCCCATATCAATGTCGTTAGTCAGCATCGGAATTTCAGTCGCGAGCGGCGCTACTGTCAACTCACCAATATGATTGTCAAACATGGCATCAACGGTTTCAGCCTGCAAAACCCTCTGACCATCCAATTCACCGCCCCGCAACAGTGCGCGCATCACTTGCGTGTAATCGTGTACGGTGGAAAAAAGCCCTCCACCACCACTATAAAATGTACCTGGCTTCTTCTCACTGGGTTTCGGCTGATAAATCGGCGCATCGACCAACCCTTCAGCGGTGCGCAATGCCATTGGCAATGCGCGATGGGCCTTCGCTTCAGGCAGATCATAGAACGTATCTTGCATGTTGAGGGGTGCAAAAATATGCGCATCAAAATAGTCAATCAAAGTCTGACCCGACAGCTGCTCAACTAACACGCCGAGCCAATCAGTACTGATGCCATACTCCATGTGGGTACCCGGTGCAAAACCCAGGGGCGCGTTAATCGAATCACGACCTGCACCCAGGCCTGGGGTGATTTTCAGTGTTTGGGCGGTCAACGCATTGGCATTCCACATGGGATAGACAAAACCTGAGGTATGGGTTATTAATTCACGCGCACTGGGCGCTCTGGGCGACGGCGCATAGATCGGTTCATCACCGTTGAACCCAACTAAAACCTGCAGATCCTCGAGCGCGGGCAAATAGGTGCTGATAGGCTCATCCAGCGTCAGTGCACCGGTCTCAACTAGCTGCAAGGCGGCGATTGTAGTGACGAGCTTGGTCATAGAAGCAATCGCTAGAATCGAGTCTGTAGTGACGGTGGATTGCCCCTGCGTACCGCCGGCGCCTGTGGCGTGCTGAAATAAAACGCCATCACTATTGGCGATCATCGCGACACCCAGTCGCAAGTCACCGCTGGTCACCGATTGGTTCAGCACCGAAACAGCGGCTTTGATGGCAAGGGGGTCGCTCATGGCGGGGTTGATGCTGGGCATAGTTTTCGACCTTTTATTCTCTGTTGTTAGTTTCTGTTGTTAGTTTCTGTTGCTAGCTTGTGTTCCTAGTTTATGTTGAGAGACTGCGTTATGAGTTCGCATTAGTTCCTCTAGAGCCTGAACTATGCGTGTGGCGCTTCAGCGACTGACCGGCAAGCTCAGTTCAAGCCCCCTCAACGCCCTTTATAGACGGGTGCGCGCTTCTCCATAAAAGCCTTCGGCCCCTCGACGGCGTCTTCCGTTTTAAAAACAGGGCCAGAGAAGGTGCTCTCCATCTTCAGCGCTTCTATTTCTGGATAGCCCCAAACTGTTCGTGCTGACTTTCGAATCGCCTGCACGGCTATGGGCCCATTGGCCGCAAGCTTCTCGGCCAACTCCATCGACTTGGCCATCAGCTGGTCTGGCGTCACCACATAATTCAAAAAACCCAAGGCGAGCGCTTCTTCAGCGGAAATAAGATCCCCGGTTAGCATTAGCTCCATGGCCTTAGCATAGGGTATCTGCCGTGGCAGTTTGACCGTTGAGCCACCGGCGGGAAAGATCGCCCACTTAACTTCTTGCAGGCCGAATTTAGCTTGTGGTACCGCGACGCGAAGATCGGTGCCCTGCACCAACTCCATGCCGCCCGCAATGGCGTGACCGTTAATCGCAGCAATCACCGGTTTTACCGTATCCTTGTTCATCAAGTAGGCGCCCTGCTTTGACACGTCATTCAGATAGCGCTCATCCCATTCATTCGCTGGCGCACGAGAATGGGTCATCAGCGGAATCAACTGGCCCAGATCGGCGCCGGCGCAGAAGGCCTTGTCGCCACTGCCAGTGATGACGGCCACGCGGATATCCGGGTTGTTTTCCACTTCGCTGAAGGCATCAAAGAGTCCCACCATGACCTCGGGATTCATAGCATTGCGCGCTTCTGGGCGATTGATGGTGATGGACGCGATATGGTTGTGGTGCTCAAAAATGACAGCAGACATAGTTTAACTCCTCACATAAATTTCGATTCAACGCCAAAGCCTACATTCACAACAGGCCGGTGAGTTGGCCATCGACCGTTATCCACCACCTTGGCCTGCATCTAACTGCGCGCGAATCTTATCGTGGGCTTGCTTGTTCAGCGGATAACCGATCAGCGCGATAAAGGCGATGAACAAGCCACCCGCCGTACCTAAGGCGTAGGTCACCAACAAACCGTCCAGCGCAGATTGAGCATTGTCTCCGCCGGGCACAAAATCG
This sequence comes from SAR86 cluster bacterium, assembly GCA_013204195.1. GTDB lineage: Bacteria > Pseudomonadota > Gammaproteobacteria > Pseudomonadales > Azotimanducaceae > UBA4582. The sequence goes on along the minus strand of JABMOJ010000230.1, from coordinate 4,160 downwards.
AAGACAATTTCCAAAATCGCAAAGCTGGCACCGACGGCGAGTGCCGCGCCTAACTTATTGGTTGTGGTGAGCAAAGCAAAGAACAACCCAGCGCGCTGTTGCCCGGTGCGCAGCGTATCCTCGTCAGTTAGATCGGCCATCATTGACCGTAGTAGAGTCGGTGCGGCACCGAAAGCCACACCAAAGGCGATGGTAAAGCCCCATAGAACGGCCACATTGCCCTCTTCGGCCACCAGTAATAAGCCAAGATTAATCACTACGGCATACACTAAGGCGATCTTCAGCGCCGTGTCTTTACCGACGCGATATGCCAGATTAAGCCACATGGGCATGGCCAGAAAACTGGTCAGAAAATAGAACAATAAGGCAATACTGGCCTGCTCAGGTAATTTGAAGTAGGCGCTGGCGACAAAAATATATAGCGCACCAGACACGGCGGTACCGAAACCCGAAGCGAGATCAGCAAGCAACAGACGCCACATCAGTTTATTGCTGATCAATATACGCATCGCCTCGGCCCAGGGAACATGCGACTGCGTACTGGTATGGCTGTCAGGCACCATGATCAGTGTCGGTAGGACCAGCACCGGAAACAGTATCAGGCAGAACCAACCCATACTCGCCACTTTCGAGGCCTGGTCATTGAACCCGGTCAGCTCGAGCCCTGCAGGCAAGGCGAGGACGATGGTCATACCGGCAATCACAAATATTTCTCGCCAACCAAACAGCCGCGAGCGTTCATCATAGGTATGAGATAACTCGGCCCCCCAGGATTGGTGAGCGATGGCGAGCATGGTGTAGCCCACATAAAGCACAATCAACCAGAATAACAGATAGCCCCCGGTCACCTGTTCTCGGTTCGGCATAAACACCATATACACCGCGAGCAGCAGAATCGGGATGGATAAGGCGATCCAATGCTTGCGACGGCCCCAGCGCGTATCATAGCGGTCGACTACCATGCCCATGATGGGGTCAGTGATCACATCCCAGACCCGCGCCAGGGTAAACACGAGACCAACTGTCACGAGGGATAAACCCATGCCCTCGGAATAGAAACGCGGCAGATAAACTGCAATGGGCATACCCATCGCCGCCATGGGCAGGGTGACACCTGAGTAAGCCATGAGAATTTTCGGACTAAGTGCGCTGATGATCGTGCCCCTGTAGCTAATGTTATCTTCTCGACACGCGCGCCAACTGGATTCGGGTTTGGCGCCTCAGCTACCAAAGACGAATGCCCGCAAGTGTGCGCACAACGACGATCCGAGAGGCGCTCCCAACTCGGTGCCGCCCCGTGTCACTAGAAGATAACAGTTGCTGCAAGGCAAGACAAAGCCCCAATTTCAGACCTCGCGCCGAGCGCGGGTCGAGGGATCAGACCGGTGTTTGAAAACCGGCCCCCTTCACCACCAGAACATCGGTTTCAGTCATTTCTAACACAGCCTCGGCGGTATTACCGACAAACAACCCCGATGCGCCTGAGCGCGCCACGGTACCCAAGACGATCACGCCCGCTTGCAACGCCTTAGCACCGCGCGCCAGCACCTCATCGGCTGCGCCTTCACGCATACTGACGTTGTCGAGCCCAATACCGTGCTCTTCGGCAAGGGCAACCAGCAGGTTATGTTCGTTGTCGTAATGATCTCTGGTGATCTGGTACGCCAGCGGGTCAGCAGCCACAGTGGTAACCACCGCCGGTCGAAACGCGTAGACCAGATGAATTTGTGACTCAAGAATCCGCGCCAGCATTTGCGCCTGCGCCATCACGTCGGCATTCAACTGGCGGTGGGCCTCATCCCGATCACTGATATCGATTGCCGCGACAATGGGTTTACCATGAATTCGTCTTTGGTCGCTTACCAACAACAGTGGCGTCGGACAAAGTCGAATCAGGTTCCAATCTGTCGATGTGTAAAACACGCGCTTAAGTGCACTGTGCTGCCTTAATGGCTTGAAGATCACGTCAGCGGCAATTTTTTCCGCGCTTTTAATAATCTCCTCGTACAAGCGAATAAATGCGACAACCTCAACATTAATGCGATAACCCACGGCCAGCAACGGCGCGACCAAGTCATGTAACCAAGCAGCCTTGGCTTCTTTGCGCGTTGATATAACACTGGCGCTGGCTTTCTTTGCCATTACGGGCGCCGGGCTCAGGTACAGTACCACCGTATAATTGACATCTGCGGCGGGTGGAATTTCCTTGATACGATTCAATGCCGAATGTTCGGATTCGTCAGGATCGATCACAACTAAAATATTGGGCATAGGGCTACCTGGTTATGGGCATCAATGTAGCTTGTGACTATCATTCAACTAGCCATGCACAGCATTGATACAGGTCAATGGCTGTCGAGTCGACGACAGCAGGTGTTCCACGGGGCCTTCACTGGATGGCGAATAGTCACTGGCTACACCGCTCAAGAGTAGCCAGCTTTCCTCACGCAAAAATGCTATGTTGGATCTTAATCAAGAGGCGCATTGACATGACGAACGAGCCCATGAGTCCGACGACGATATTAAATGGCAGAATGACCGTCAGGCAGGTGCCCTTTTCCTTCGCCCGCACACCTAACCACTGGAACAAGGCGAAGCCCGAGTTTTCTCATGTTGTGAATGCCGCATCCCTTGCTATGCCATTTCTGGAACCCTACCTGATCCGCACCATGCGCGCTGCCAGGCCCAGGATCACTGACCCCACACTGCAAACCGAGCTAGACTTCTATGTGCGCCAGGAAGCGACTCACTACAAAAAACATAGAGCCTTCAACGACACCCTGGCTGATGCCGGTTATGTGTGTACCGCTGGGTTAGAATCCAGGCTCGCTGAGGACTACCAAGCCCTCGAAAGTCGTTGCTCCGATCGCTTCAACCTGGCTTATGCCGAAGGGTTTGAATCCATGGCCCTGGCCATTGGAGAAATGCTCATCCAAGACCGAGAATATTTGTTTGGCGGCAGCGACCCTGCGGTTGCATCATTGGTGCTCTGGCACTTCGTCGAAGAAATAGAACACAAGAACGTCACATTCGACGTCTTCGCACATCTGTACGGCAACTATTTCTGGCGAATGATTGGCCTAGTCACTGCATCAGCCCATATATTCTGGCGTACCGGCCAAGGTTATCGGGCATTGCTCAAGGAAGACGGTCTATGGGCAAACCGTACCAGCCGGTGGCAGATGGTCAAACTTTTGTTGCGCATTTTCAAACAACTAACGCCCAAATGGTTGCGTATCTGGCGACCGGGTTATCATCCGTCTCAAATCAAAGACCCACAATGGGGCCGCGATTGGGCCGCCTTGTTTGCCCATAATCCGGTCGGCACCGCCAATCTTGACACCCTGCAATTGTCAGCATCTTCGCCGATGCCAGACTTATCTCGCTACTAGCAGCCCATTGATGTCTTTCAGGAGTAGAACACATGAATCACCCCATCCCTGAGCACCATGCCATCACTCGGCGCATGCAAGCCCTGCTGTTCTTACATGGCTTGGCGTTATTTAGCGTCGGCCTATTGTTCGGCTGGGTCTGGTTTTTCAACCTGCTCCAGGAAATTGTTCTTTGGCCGCTGCCGATCCAAATCGACATGCAGATTCCCGGGGACTCTCGGGCTTATCGTATGGGGCATATGGAAGCGATTACGCAGGCGCTGCTGCTGATGGCACTGGCATTCGGCGGACAGTTTATGTTGCTCACTAAAAAACAATATTTACTGTTGTTCTGGTCGGCACTCATCACCGGTTGGTGCTTCACGCTGCCCGCCATGGCGAATACCTTTTTTGGTACTCGCGGCCTGGCATTTGGCGGCGGTCCGTTTCAAGGGGGGCTCGCCAATGACATTATTTATCTATTCGGCTGGCCGCCGGTAGTCTGTGTCCATATCCTGTTTGCGATTGCCATTTTAGGTGTCTACCGCTTTCTGCAAAAGACCCCCGCTAGCGAATCAGAGCAGTAGTCAGCGCCCTTAAAATGACAGATACTGCCATCTATCAGCGCCAGCGTCCGCTATCTTCATTTTTGTATCGCAAGGAAATCGACTATGACCGAATACATCCCCCCTACTATCGAGTGGGTCCGCAAGCAGGTTGAACTGTATGAAGCCAGTGGCGGAACACAGGGCTCCACGCTAATGGAAACAGGCATGCCCTGTATCATTG
>JABMOJ010000229.1 GCA_013204195.1 SAR86 cluster bacterium | reverse complement strand
GATACCGCGCCCGTACTGACCTTGCTTTGACCTTCACCACCGACGCCGCCAGCAGAAGTCTCGGCTTGCAACTCAACCACTACCTTGTCGTCTTTGACGCGCACGGTCACCTGCCCGCCTTCTATTTCTTCTGCCAACGCTGCCTCAACACTGCGAAAGGCTTTTTCAATCTCGAAATCTTCAGCCTCGTCAGAGGTTTTCTTTTGAATCAGTTTTGCGGTTGGGTTCTTCGCCATCTGCACCTTGGTTTTGACGACCGTTGGCGCCGCAACTGCCGGCGTGAATTCTTCGACCAGTAAACTGCGACCCGAAGGAATGGTAATTGTCGGCGTGATTTTTTTGATACCAAAGGCCATTTTCATAGAGCCATTGATTTGGTTGAACTTCGGTACTTCGGTATCTGCAAAGGACAAAATCAGCACGAAAAAGGCCATCAACAGGGTCGCCATATCGGCAAACGTGGCCATCCAGGCGGGCGCGCCTGATTTACACTCCTCGCACTCTTCGGGCTTTTCTTCTTCAGGCTCCAGCAGTAATTCACCGCTGGGGACTGGTTCCACATCTGTTTCCGACATCTGGACAGCCCCTAGGCAGGCTCACCGAGTTTCGCCCTGATTTTCGGCGAAACGAAGGACCCTAGGTAATCGTTCAGAACCCGCGGGTTACCGCCGCCCTGGATAAACATGACGCCTTCAACAATCAAATTACTCTGCGCGGCCTCAAGTTCGGCCTGATTGCCCAACTTCATCGCCATGGGCAAACAAATGACATTGGCAAGAATAGCCCCGTACATGGTGGTGAGCAGGGCCACGGCCATCGCTGGGCCAATCGACTTAGGATCTGACATGTTACCGAGCATCTGTACCAAGCCAATCAGGGTGCCGATCATGCCCATAGCCGGTGCCACCTCACCCCAGGCTGAAAAAATGCTCTGGCCCATCTTGTGTCGCAACTTGGTGGCGTCAATTTCGTTTTCCAAGGATTTTTTGATGATATCGGGATCAGTACCATCTACCAGCATGCCGATGGCCTTGGCGAGAAATGGGTTGGGTATTTCCTGGCCTTCTAACGCGATCATACCGTCCTTACGGGCGATGGTGGCCAGCTCGACGATTTGCGTAATCAATTCATCGGGTTTATCGAGTTTGTTTTTAAAGGTTTTGCCCATGACGGCCATGGCGCCGAGAAACTCTGCCAGAGAAGACCGCAACATCACCACCATGATGGACCCTAACACGACGATCATGATCGACGGGACATCAATAAACGCCGCAGGCTGACTAATCGAGGCAAAAATCAACCCGAACGCGCCCAACAGGCCAATAATCGTCGCTAAATCCATCCTTCTTTCTCCTTACTTGTCGCAATTCAATCCTCAGACGCGACAATACCTCTGTGAACTTTTTTTAGCCAGCGGCATTAGCCTGCAGTTATCGGCCCGCTTTGATTACTTGATCTATCGACACATACGCCGAAAAGTTCAGTGATTAATATCAGCGACCCGACCAAGTGCAACCGGCAACCAGCAAAATCACGGGAAGCAGTGCTCCGCGTTATTAGGTTGCGCCGCTATCCTGCGCGACTTACTATTCTCAGGGTAAACCACTAGCCACCAGCTGGCGCCTAACGATCTGTTTGGTGCAGGAGACGTCCATTATGCCGATTTCAATCATCAGACCTCGCCACCTGCTGGGCCTTGTCTTTATCAGCCTGGGCCTAGCGGGCTGCGACTTTTATGCGACCGCGCCCTCTTGCCTGGACTACTTCGAACCTGGTGACCGCAGCGGCTTTATCACCGATGATAATGGCCTGGCGAAACAAACAGCGACCGATACTCTGTGGTATCGCTGTGCGGCGGGCCAGCGATTTAGCGGCGCCCGCTGTCAAGGCGACCCGACCAAACTTGATTGGGATGGTGCCATGGCCTATGCCCAGGAGTTTGCTGAAAAATCAGGTAAAGCCTGGCGGATCGCGAACAACGAAGAGATGCAGTCTATTCAGCAATCCGCCTGCCAAAGCCCATCGGTCAACCCCAACGTTTTCAAGGGCATCGAGGTCAACAACTACTGGACCTCCAGCGAAACCTGGAGCCACGACTCATTACGCTGCTCGACTTATCTGTTTCAAGGCACGATGTACTGCCGGCAGGCAAGAAACACTGAACTGCCGTTCTTGTTAGTGCTAGATCGAAAGGGTTAAACGCCTGCCCGGCGCATCACTGAATGAAGCCTTGTAGCGCTAGCCCTTGATATTGATATGTTGACCCAGATGTTTGTTCCCTTGGGTGGTCCGCGGTTGAGCGCTTGACGGGGCGACGGTGGACGGGCCTGTGGACTTTGGCTTGAAGGACAAGCAATGGCCGCCATTCACGGCAAAGACTTCCGTCGCCGGCAGCACCTTCGATTTGAAACCCATATCATGGCAGCCGTATGGACGGTGCTTATCCCAAGTAATAAAAAAGTGTTGGCAGTGCCAACAATCAGGACCTCGCTTAGCCACGGTTTCGATCTTTCCAAAATTCGTGGTAGGCCTTCCAGCCAACCGTTACCAGGAATGCGACACCGAAAAAAGCTGATGCCAAGTTAGTCAGGCTGACGCCCTTGAGCAGATTCATTTCTGGCTGAAACCAGAACAGCGCAATCAATGGCACCGCAATCAACAGGTAGGTGCGTATCAATTGGCACATGGCGCAGGTGGCTTGTTGTTTCGGCATAATGTTCAACAATGACAACAGAGATAACCTAAGTATCCTAGCGCGCTTCGAAGATGCTTGCAATCTAGGCGCGGGGGATGCCCATGCTAGTCAAGGCTTGCTCGGTCTCGGCGACGAGCTGGTCGATGACTGCTTTGACGCTGGTGATATGATTAAACCAACCAATGCCCTGCCCCGCTGGGCTATGCACCAGTGCTTCAATACCATGCTCGTCAATGGCGCCCAACAGATCACCCACCAGGATATCCTGAAACGGCATTTTCAATGGCCGCGGCGCCTTGTCGTTGTCCCACTCCTGGCTCCATGCGGAGCGAATCTGGCGCAGGGTTTTGCCGCTGTCGGCTCTCGAGATCACTGTGTCAGCACCGGTTGCGGCCAATAGCTTTTGCTGTTCGAGGGGCGACAAGTGGTCTTGGTGCTCTTTGGTCGTCAGCCAGGCGGTACCAATCCAGACGCCCACGGCACCCAGCGCCAGAGAAGCGGCGATGTGCCGTCCGGTTGCCACACCGCCAGCTGCGAGCACCGGCAGGTCGCCGGCAGCATCGACTATTTGCGGCACCAAGGAAAATGTGCCGATGGGGCCGGTATGGGCACCGGCGTCGTAACCCTGGGCGACAATCAAATCAATCCCCGTTCTGACCGCGCGTTCCACATGATGGGGGCTGCCTACCAAAGCACAGGTTTTCTTACCCATTGCTTTCGCCTGATCGATGGCTCTGGGTGGCGCGCCGATACCACAAGCAAACAGATCAACATCTGACGCCATAATCGCGGCTAACTGCCGGTCTTCCATTTCGGTGGAGCGCACAAACCGCGAGCGCATGCCCGGGCGAGTCGCCGGCGGCACGGCATATTTGGCATAAATCTGTTGTACAAACTCGCGATGTTCGGCGGGCAGTTCGGCCTCGATGGCCGCCCGGTTATCCACTTGCGGCATACCCGGCGGCAAGACCAGGTCAATACCGAAGGGCTTACTACCCACCGCGCGCCGAATCTTGACCATGGCCTCCTCAATTTCCTCGGGCGTGGATCGAGTACCGCCGAAGACCCCCAACCCACCGGCATTGGTGATAGCGATCACCGCATCCACACTGTGGGCAAAACCGAATATGGGATATTTGATACCATACTCTTCACAAATTCGAGTGGATAAGGTGCCTGTGTGCATAGCTATCGCCTGAGTTGCTGGGTTGATGTCGCTGTTGCGATTTATTATGTGAGTATGAGTACGAATATAAGCATGAGTATGCCACGTTTCGCCCTGCATCTGGCAATGACATTAATACAGGCCCTCGCCAGCAGCCTTTGACAGGGGTCAAGGGCGCCGAACCGCGAAACCGTTAGATTAGTGCTTTTGGCCCTTATTGCGAGGGCGCGAGCACAGACTGATGCCAATCTCTAAACAATTGCTGGTGGCCATTCACAACACCGACGACGGCGACATCACCCTGGCCAAGGCCGCGCGCATCGCGGTCAGCCTCGACGCTGCGCTACATGTGGTGCGAGTGGTGCATGAGACCTTTGCCGACTTAACCCTACACGAAGTAAAGACCCGCGAGGCACTCAAGAGCGCGGTCTTGCGCGACGCCGAGGCCGAGGTCTTGGAGATGATCGCCGCGTGGCAGGCCGACGCGCCTAAGGCCGTGAGCATGACGTGTTCGGTGATCTGGCAAACACAGGATTGGCCGGTGATTCTCGCTATCGCTGAGAAAATCGATGCCGATCTGATCATCAAATCCATGGCGAGCTCAACCCTTGGGTTTATTCGCACACCCAGCGACTGGCACCTGTTGCGCCACAGCACCTGCCCGGTGATGTTAGTCACACCCATCAACTGGACCCAACGGCCGAATATCATTGCCGCCGTAGACGCCAGCCACGACGAGCCATCGGCGCTCTGTGATTCGATATTGAACGCCGCACAGCAACTGACATCAATATTAAGGGGCGCGCTGCATGTCGCGTCAGCTTTTCCCAGTGTCGAGCGGTGGCT
>JABMOJ010000228.1 GCA_013204195.1 SAR86 cluster bacterium | reverse complement strand
TCTGGAATGTTGCGATTGATGAATGATGAATTGTTTGAGCCCTTGGGCATTCGTAGTGCAACGCCAAAATTCGATACCTCGGGCACCTTTATCGGATCGTCCTATCTGTTCGCGACACCACAGGATTTTGCTCGATTTGGATTGTTGTACCTGCGGGGCGGCGTCTGGGATGGGCAACAAATACTGCCAGCGGGCTGGGTTGACTATGCCCGCACGCCGACTTATCAAAGCGATACGGAAGCCTATGGTGCTCAGTGGTGGCTAAGTCCAGACCATCCGGGTTGGTTTTATTGCGGTGGCTATGATGGCCAGCGTATTTTGTGTGTACCGCAGAAAGACCTGGTGATTGTTCGCTGTGGCAGAACGCCCGTTGCTGAAGACGGTTATATCTGGGAGCGGATAGCCGCCATCGTTGGCTTGTTTTAAACCCTGCTGCCGCCAGTCGCTGTTCCTTTCATTCAAGGCTTCTGCAAGTCAAAGCTCCTTCAAGTCAAAGCTTCTGCAACCAAAGCGTCTGCAAGTCAAATGGAGTTCCCGTGCCGCGGCGGGCAAAGGTTCAAAAGGCGCCGTTAGCCGGGGGCGATAAACCCCTCAGGCTTGGCGTCGTCGCGATCAGTCAAGGCTCACCAGACTCCGGTGGGGTCTGGTGAGCTGGCTCCCTGTGCTCCCTGTGCTCCCTGAAGGATTCACAGGTCACGCCCGGTGCCCTGCGCCCGATTATTGCCCCAGGAAATTACCAGCACGCTTTTCTGATACCGCTTTCACGCCCTCGCGATGGTCGCTAGTTCGCTGCAGCCAATACTGTTCGCGGCTCTCAATGTCCGTGATGGCCTTGACTGCGTCAGCGAGTCCAGGACGCAGTTGATCACGTACCGAGATCAGTGCCAGCGGGGCGTTCTCGGCGATTTCCTGAGCCAGCTCAATGGCCACGTCGCGGACTCGGTCGTTGTCCGTAAAGATATCGGCTAAACCCCAGTCGTAAGCGGTTTGGCCATCGATGCGGCGGCCCGTCATAAACAGTAAGTTAGCCTTCTGTACGCCGATAATGCGGGGCAGAGTATGGGTCAGGCCAAATCCGGGGGTAAAGCCGAGTTTAACGAAATTGGCGGTCATTCGCGTGTTTGGGCAAGCGACTCGAAAGTCAGCCATGACGGCCAGGCCAAAGCCACCGCCGACCGCGGCGCCCTGGACCGCGGCAATCACCGGGGTCTTGCAGCGAAACAAACGCACGGCTTCACCGTACAATGGGTTAGTTTCCCCTTCACCGTGACTGGACACTGAGTCTTTACGTGCACCAGATGTAAAGTTCGCGCCAGCGCAGAAGTGTTTGCCCTCTGAGCACAGGACAATGGCGCGGCATTCCGGGTTGTTGTCCAGGTCCTCAAAACAGTCAGCCAGGTCCTTAATCAGATCCTGGTCAAAAAAGTTGTTAGGCCCACGTTGGATTTCGCAAATTGCGACAAATCCGCCGGGCAGGGTGACACTGACGTCGCCATACTGTTGCTGCATAATTGCCTCGTTGCTCTTTGGGTGTTGACTGGAATTGAATGTTTGCTGGCATTGAATGTTGCGATGGGCTTTGATTTCATCGAGTTATTCGCCAATAAGCTGACTATACCTAAATTTCAGCCCTTGGCACGCCATCCGGGCAAAAAAAAGGGTGGCCTGGGCCACCCTGTGTTAGCCGCCGCTGTCAGCATGCTCTGGCATCACGACAAGCGCTGCTGAACAATAACCGAGGGCATTCGGGTTTTACGCCTCGGTTAGTGCTAAAACTCTCTTGGTGTCGGTTGTGGTCCTTTTGGCCATTTTTCGTATTGGGCCATGACTGTCTTACCGAGCTCTTCCACGTCCCATGGACCTTCCTTGTTGTCTTTGCTGGCGAGGCTATGAGCTTGCCATGACAGTAGCGTCACATTGTTACCCTGGGCGAGAAAAGTTCGGCCGGTGACTTCCTTGGCGTCATCAGAGCCCAACCAGGCGACGATGGGCGATACCTTGTCTGGTGACAGCAGTTCTTCCATACCTTGTCCCTGAGGGAAGATGTCTTCTGTTAAGCGAGACCAGGCGGCGGGGGCAAGAATATTCACGCGAATGCCATACTTCAGGCCTTCCTGGAACAGGCAGCGGGCAAAGCCAGCAATGCCTGCCTTGGCAGCGCCGTAGTTCGTCTGGCCGAAGTTACCAATCAAGCCTGAGGTGGAGCTGGTGACCACGATGCTGCCGCCGTGACCCTGCTCAATCATCTGATCATAAGCGGCTTTAACAGTGAGATAGGTGCCGCGCAGATGGACATCGACGACGATATCCCACATTTCATTGGTCATGTTCTTGAATGACTTGTCGCGAAGAATACCGGCGTTGGCAATCAGGAAGTCGATCTTGCCGAATTCATCGACCGCCCGCTGGATCATGGCTTTGGCATCGGCTTCTTTTGCTACGTTGCCATAGTCGGCGACAGCCTTGCCGCCGGCCGCAAGTATCTTGTCGACAACCTGGTCTGCCATATTGGCATTCGCGCCGCTACCATCTCGAGCCCCACCCAGGTCGTTAACCACAACACTGGCGCCTTCTTTGGCCAGGAGCAGGGCATGAGTTTCCCCAAGACCGCCACCAGCGCCTGTAACTACAACGACTTTTCCGTCTAGCATTCCCATAGTTGTATTCCCTTGTTCTTGAGTTGACCAATCATTGGCGACGCTCCAATAGCGCGCCAGAAAACAGGCCAAAGTAAATCATATTGGTTCGAGATATACAAAATATCGCTGCGGGACGTCACCAAATAGGGGCTGTTGGCACTGTCAGCAGGGCTTTGCTAGGACGCGACGTTATGAGTCGAACGCGACTTTGCAGCGTAGCTGAAAAGCAGTCGATGAGCGGTTAATCGAACTGGTAGCAGGTGCCTTGTTGCGCCCAGGAGTGAAAGCCAGCCTGTAGGGCCTCGTCCTCGAAATCACGCCAGTTATCGCCATAGTGCATGAGAATGGTTTTGGCTCGAATAGCCGCGGGCAGTGTCATCAGTTCTGCCAGTGAGGCATGGATTCCGCCGGTAAATAGCTGGCAGTCATGGAAGATCACCTCGAAGTCGTAGATCGCATCAAGACCGCAGACCAGGTCTGGATCGAAGCGCGTGTCAGAGGTGAACAAGATCCGTTGATCTACAATCAGGCCGCAGCTCCAGAATGAGTCTTCCCAGGAGCGAGCGCTGTCTGGGTAGTGCATGGTTCTGGGCATTCTGACATTAAGGCCGCCCACATTAGCTTCCCAGGTCTCTCTTGGATGGTCATCGAGCAGGGTCGGGCGAATGCAATCCCAAAGATCTGTGAAGGTCAGTGGTATGGCTTCTGACATCTCTGATCCGCCTCGTAAGGACTGCTCCCAGAGAATTTTTTGATAGGTCTCGTTGATGACCATTGATGGTTTTTGGCCGGTCACGTAGCGACCCCAAAGCTGAACTTCTTCAAGCCCACCCACATGATCAGCATGGCTGTGGGTAATTAGAAAATTTTTGATCTGACCAATGGGTAGGTTGTATTGATGTAGCGTATGGGACAAGCGTGTGCCGCAGTCGATCATCAGGTGATCATCACCTTTGACGAGTAAAATGTTGTTCTGGTTTAAGGATCTCGCAAACGCCGAGCCTGCTCCGATAGTCATCAGCGACAGGGTTCCGTCGTTTGTTAGCGCGGAGCTTAGGTCGTCGAATTGTGTTATCTTCATGTCATATCACCGGCACAGGAAATAAGTGAGGTTAAAAGTACTGTGCTAATGAATCAATAGTAAAATGCTGAGATTGTTTGTGGGTTGCGGTCCTTGAAGGGACTGACCGCTGAATCGGTGGCTGCTGATGGCTTAGATATTGGCTTAGATGATGGCTTAGATGATGGCGTGATCAAGGCAGGTTTTGATCTCGATAATGGTTTCGGCGCTGAACAATGTTTTGTCGAATCAAACTATGGGCTGGTGGCCCTTTGGGGCTTGTACTCTGGTTTTCGAGCTCTGGGTTTCGAGCTTTGTTTTCGAGCTTTTTTAAGTTTTGTTTTCGAGTTTTTTTCAAAATCGGCTTTTCAAGCCCTGTGGTTCGCGTCTGACGGCGCAGCTGTTGATGTGCTGATTAAAAGGAGTGGACAATACTGTGTGCTATTGGCG